>DJVD01000205.1:22260-45194 GCA_002440805.1 Chloroflexi bacterium UBA6265 | reverse complement strand
TTCCAGCCCGGCTTGCTCAGCAGGATTCCCAACACGATGTACACACCGATGCCGGCCAGCAGGTATCGTCCCAGCGAGTGCCACGTATAGACCGTATGGAACACCACAATGATGCCGGTAAACAGCGCCATCCCCGGCTCAACCCGCTTCCAGACCCACGGCAGCGATGCCAGCGCAGTTGCTGCCAGACCGAGGTTCATCACGATCACGAAATTTTCCGGCGAGCGCACCATGTTCATCGGATTAGCACTGATGACATCGAAGTAGTTGCCAACGCGGTCATCCCAATCCCCCCAGAACGTGCTTTGGGCGTGCCAGTAGGCGAGCAGGTCATCGTACTTCCACCAGGTCCACAGTGCGTAGGCGATTGTGCCCAGCGCGCCGACCACCGGGATGATCACCAGGTCGCGAATCTGCGCCCGTTGCCGCCAGGCGATCAGCATGATGCAGGGAATCAGCGCCAGCCCGAACAGCCGGGTGGACGATGCCAGCGCAATCGCGAGGCTCGCCGGGATCCATCGCTGTTTGTAGGCGAACCAAAACGCCGCCACTGCGCACAGCATGAAGAGGCTCTCGCTGTAGCCGGCATTGAGGAAAAAGGCCATTGGCGAAACCATCAGCAGCGTGGTGGCTGTGAGCGCCACGTCATCGCCATGATGGATCGCGATTACCTTTGCCAGCACCACCACCATTGCCAGGAAGCAGAGATTGGCGGCGACCACGCCCCAAATGGCCATATCGGCGCGGGTGACTTCGCCGGGTTGCAGCCACGACAGCATCCGGGTCAGCATGGGATAGAGCGGGAAGAATCCTCGGGTTTGCACCGGTTCGCCACTCGGCCCGACATAGCCATCGAATGCCACCAGCGCGTACCAGGCGGCATCCCACCGGCTCCAACCTGCCAGCGGGTGATCGCCCGGAATGAGTTCATCGAACAGCTTCGGATAGCCGCGCTCGAAGACACGGAAAATCTTGAACGAGAACCAATTCATCGTCATCAGCGCGAGGCGGCTGAACACGGCAATCAGCAGGACCTGGAATGTGAGACTTTTGCCGAGCGAGGTCAGGCGATGCATACGGATTGTGCTCCCCGAATATCGAGCCCGCCTTCGCGGCGTTCGAACCAGTGCGACCAAATGTCGCGAATATCCGTCTCGGCGTGTGCCTGCAACGCCGCCTCGAGGTTCGCTGGCGTGGCGACGCGGAAACGGAATGCTTCAACGTAATCGCGGAGGCCAGCGAAGAAGGCATCATCACCCATCGCCTGGTGGATGGCGTGGAATCCCAGCGGCGCCTTGGTGTACACGGCCGACGAATAGCTGCCACCATTGGGGAAATCATCGGTGGGAAAATCGACAATCACATCGGTATTCGCATCAATCATGCGCAGGAACGGTGCATACAGGAATTGCTGGTGCGCGATGTTGCCGACACTGTTGCCGTGAAGCTGGCGGAAGTAGACATCGCCACTGAGGTAGTTGGTGAGCCCCTCATCGATAAACGCATCGTCGTACTGGTTGTTGCCCACCAGGCTGTAAAACCACATATGGACCGCTTCGTGGGCAACCGTGAACTCGAAGAAGCCCGGCAGTTCATCGAGGTTGGAAGTGCCGTAAAACGAACTACCCATGATGAACATTTGTGGCAGTTCCACCGCGGCAGCACCGTAGACATTGGCCTCCACCACCTGCAGTTGCACCCACGGATACTCGCCCAACAGCGGATTGAACACGGAAAGCGAATCGGCCGTCCACCCGGCTACGGCCTCGCCGGCAGGCTGGTGGTTCGGCATGTGCCACGATGTGATGGCGGTGCCCTCGTGCTCTGCCATCACCGGTTCCAGGTTGCCGGATTCGACGATCACGAAGTCGCGGCTTGGCTTGGCGTTATAGGTAATCTCCACCCAGCCATCAGCATGCAGCACGCGGTTCGTTTCCACACCGCTGGTGATGAAGGTGGTTTCGCCGGGGGAGAGGATGGTGACGTCATACATGCCGGCATCGGTAAACACCGGATCGCCGAACTTGCTCACCGGCTTCAACATCCAGCCGGTAACTGGATCGCGTCCGGCCAATACCGGATACCAGTGCGCCATCACGGTGGTGTCGTTGGTGGAGGAGTGATTGAAAATGCCATAGCGCGATTGGTCATCAACCGGCACCGTGAACGCGAATTCGATTTCTACGGTTACCTGCTCACCCGGTTCCAGGCCCTGCGAGAGGGGAACCATGGCCACGCTGTTATCCACCGAGAGCGTCCAATTGCTGTCGGCATCGTCCACCCGCAGCGACTGGATCCTCATGGCTTCCGGTTGCTCGGGGGTGTTGGCGTAGAGACGAAACGGCAGTTCGATCAGCGGATCGGTGGTGGTATTGGTAATGCGGGCGCGAACATTGCCGTTCATATCAAAACCGGCACTGGCATCGGTCTTCGAATAGGTGAGGTGGATTTGGTATTCAGTCATGCCAAATGGCAACGCCGCCGCCACCTCGTCGCGCAATTCGGGCTTGATCGCGACGAGTTCCGCGGCATCGTACTGCGAGACGGGTGTGGCGATTTGGGTGTTTGGAACCAGGGGCGAACTCACCAACACCAGCGCGAAAACAAGCATCAGAACGTGGCGCAAAACAGTCCTCCCACCGCGAACGCGCGTGTTTTCGGGTACAATCCGCCGGTGTGCGAGTTGGTCCGCACAGCGATTGGCACTATTGTAGGCGCTGATCGCCACACAGGGGTGGGGGCATGTCTGATTCCGATCGCGCCATCTCAACCGTTGATACCCTGGTGCTGCCACGTCCATTGCGCGACGACGTGATGGTTCATCTGTTGCGGGCTGCACCAAACGAGGGCGTCGGCATGATTGGCGTGCAGGCACCGGTGCAACACGAGAATAGATGGGAATCCGTGGCCGAGCTGTTTGTTCCCGGCAGGAACGAAGAGGATTCGCCCACGCATTTCACCATGGCACCGCTCGATGTGATTACGGCCTTTCGCCGCTTCCGCGAGCACGACCTGCAGCTGGGTGCGATTGTGCACTCCCACCTGCGAGGTCCCGCAACCCCATCTGTATCTGATGTGAACGAGTGGAACTATCCCGAGGCGCTGATGATGATTGCATCGTTCGCCAATCACCCTCCCAGTTTGCGCGCCTGGCGCGTGGTGGAAGACGAGGGCATGGCGGTGGTGCAACACGTCGATATCCGGCTGGTGCCGTAGCGCCCGTATTCGAGACATTGTCAGGAGAGACATGATCAATAACGAACCCCAGACAGAGACCGGGCTGAACCCGGAGCGGGCCCAGCGATTGGCGCAGCTCGCCGCGGTGCCCGATACATCGCGTCGCCTCGTGGGCGATCGCAGTGCCGACGATCTTCGCCAACCCGGCCAGGATGGTAGCAATGCCGTGGTGGAAGTACTCTGCCACCTGGTGGATTGGGAAGAGATCACGGGTGAACGGGTGTGGCGCATGTTGCACCAGGAATCACCCGAGTTCGAAAACATCGACGATTCGCTGTGGAGCATCGAGCATAATTACATCGCACGTAACGGCCGTGAAGCCCTGGATGCGTTTGTGTTGTCGCGCGGCAAACTGATCGAAACATTGACCGCGCTTGATGATGCCGGGTGGCAACGAACCGCCAGCCTCGGCACCCATGGCACCATTACCCTTGCCTGGCTGATCGAGAAAATCGCCGCCCACGATGACAAACACATCGCCGAGTTGAACGAAGCCCTCAGCTAGGTTCGTGCCATAATAGAATCTGCTATCCATATTCCCGCCGGATTGTGTGGTGGGAACGGGATAAATTGGTTGATTTCCGGGAGCGCACCATGGCACGAAGCACAGATTTTATCAGCGTCGATGCACCAGTAAGCGACGATGTCCTGAAAGCCATAACCGATCTGGATAACAACGCGCTGGTATTGCGGCTGCATTACACCATCCATCATCTCAGCCGTTGGCTCACCCCGATTCACGATCGCAACAAACTCGAGCGGTCGCGTCATTTTGGTGAACCCACCGTGCGCGATTTACTGCTGCACATGCGCGATAACGAGCAGTTTATCTATCCACGCATGTATGTGATCGCTACCGCCTCTGATCCCGACCTGGATGCCATTCCGCCCTACCAACCCAATACCCACACCCGTATGGCCGACAAGAACTGGTCGACCGTTGAACTGATGGGCAGCATGCGACGTTTGCGCCAATCTACCTGTGGATTGCTGCGCCAAACCCCCGATGCCGCCTGGAACCGCAAGGGCTACAGCCGCAAGCACGAAGATGTCACGCTCCGTCAGTTGGCCGAGCAGCTTGCCGAGCACGATTACCGCGTGCTCCGCGCCATGGATGCCACCCTTTGGGATTCCGGCGCTCGCGAGGGCATTGCCGAAATCCAGACCGCCAGCCTGGACGAACTGCTGAAGCTCGTACCCAAATCCCTGAAAGTGTAGGAGCGATCCGTGACGGATTCCTCAACGGCTCACGCCTCCGGGCTGAGCGAAACTGAAATCGTCGAAGCGCTGGGACGCGAGTTCTTCCTTGCCCTCGATTCGCGCGATCCCCGTCGCCTGCGCAACACGCTGGCGGCCAATGCCACCTTTCGCGTGCATCCGCATAGCGCCCCAATTCGGCCAGCGGATGAGATCGTGGCCTATTTCGGCACGGTGGTCAGCAGCTATCCCAATGCCCATTGGGACGTGACCGATGTGATTGCCCAGCCCGATCGTGGCGCCGTGATGTACGTGATTCGCGAATACAGTCCTCGCCAGGGACGCGAGCGCATTAGCGAACAAATGGCGGTGATCCGGGTGAGTGGCGGCAAAATCGTCAGCATCGTCGGCTACTACGATAGCGCCGAATTCCAGCGTGTGTTCTGGGAGCCGGAATAGACGGTCAGCCCACAACGAGTGCCACCTGAAACATGTGCAACTTCCGCCAATCTGGCGGAAGTTTTGCTAATCAGGAGTTGTGAAGAATGTCACAATGCTATTATTAGGTTAAGACATGTGCTCGATTGCAACGAATCGGATATCTCCATGCCAGCAATAGCCCGAACAACCCCCATAGCCCGTGACGACCGCGAACCAACCAATCCGTACCGGGTCGACATGGATCTTGATGACGAAGCCGATGAATTGTCACATCTCAATATTCCCGATGTAGTGATCCGGCGATTGCCGATTTACGTGCGCACACTGCACTCATTGCTGGAGAAGGAGCAAACCTCGGTATCGTCCGAGGAGCTTGCCCGCATGATCGATGTCACTGCCGCCCAGATTCGCCGCGACCTCAGCTATTTCGGCAAGTTCGGCAAGCAGGGCAAAGGCTACGATGTTGGCTACCTCAGCGATACCATCGAGCGCATCCTCAAGCTGGATCGAACCTGGGGCATGGTGTTGTGCGGTATGGGCAAACTCGGTCACGCCATCGCCAATTACCGGGGGTTTCAACGCTCATCGTTCGAAATCACCGGGCTGTTCGATTCCGATGAGTCGGCTGTCGGCGAGGTGGTGAACGAATTGCCGATTCGGCCGATGCGCGAACTGGTAGATACCATTCGCGAGGAGCACATTCGGGTTGGCATCATCGCTACCCCGCGCGTTAACGCGCAGGAAACAGCGGATATGCTCGTGGAGGGCGGCGTGGAAGCCATCCTCAACTATGCGCCGGTGATCCTGCGGGTGCCCGCCCACGTGACCGTACGGGAGATCGATCCTGTCAGCGCCTTGCAGAGCATGACCTACTACATCAGCGAATAGGATTCGTTTTCAGGATGCAATTGGCTGGAGGAAACGGTTGCGAGCATGTGACCGCTGCCATCTGGCGTGCGCGTGAACTTCCTTAGCCCAGCGGTGTCGCGGCAAAGAACCGGGCGATCGGCGCAAACCGACGCGCGACGCGCTCGACCCTGGCCCCACCACGCAGGATATCGGCCGTTTCCAGGCCGGTAATGCGCGACGTACCGCTGGCGATGTACCAGATCAGGCTGAGGATGAGCACACCGCTGAGCGTGAACGTGGTCGGCAGTTGGACGAGTTCATAGCGAGCAAGTTCGTGGTTAAACGCCTCAGTACCGGCCTTCGAGGTGACCACCAGGGTCGCGAGGATGAACTTGAGCACGCCGCTCAGCAACATGATCGCCGCCCAGACATTGCCCGATCGCTGCAGGTGGCGACGATAGGCAGCCTGCTCGCCCTTTCGCTCCACCTCCATCCGCACCCGTTCGCGCCGTTGTACGGCATCGGCCAGCATGGTTACAACCGGGAAGCGAGTGGAGTTGCTCATCACCAGCAGGATGGCGAAGCCGATGGGGATCGCCGCCTCTTTCACTGCCAGCAGGCGGGTGCTGAGCTCGAATACCCCAATCACGCCGGTGAGGATCACGCTGATGACGCCCAGCAGGGCAGCAGGTTCGATCCGGCGCGTGCGCAGCAGTTCCACGATTCCCCACACAGCGGGGATGCCGATCGCCAGCAACAACGCCGGGAGCGCACCCAATCGATCGGGTGCGCTGAGCGTGAGCAGGATCACCACCGGGATGGCGATATTGACCAAAACACTTACAGGATTCAACTGACCGTCACATCCTCTGCCGCAGCGATATGCTGCTGAATCAACGCCACGAGTTCGGCCATACCGGCTTCATCGAAAATCAGTCGTGCGCCGGCGCGCTCAAAGAGTTCCGGCAATGGCTTGCTGCCACCCAGGGCCAGCGCGGCCCGGTAATCTTCCACGGCCTGTTCCTGGTTGGCCAGCGCGTTGCGCCATACCTGCAGGGCGCCTAGCTGCGCGATGGCGTACTCGATGTAATAGAACGGGTAGATGAAGATGTGCAACTGCTTGTACCAGCGCGCCACCCGGTAATCGTTCAGGTCGCTCCAATCCGTTTCCGGATCGAATCGGTTCCAGATCTCCACCCACTTGGCATCCCGCGCATCACGATCGGCTGCGGCCGGATCGGTGTACACCCACTGCTGGAACGCATCCACCGGTGCCACCCAGGTGAAGAGCTTAACGATGCCCTCGAGGTGCTCGCGGCGGGCGCGATCGTAATCGGCATCTTCATAGAAGCCGCCATCGCGCACGCGCAGGTAGGGGGATGCCAATAGCTCCATGCTCATGCTGGCCACTTCGGCCATCTCGCTGCCATACCGACGCTGGGAGAGATAGGGGAGGTGCTCGGCGGTCGCAAATCCGTGGAACGCGTGACCCGCTTCGTGCAGCAACGTACGCACATCGCCGCCGGTACCGGAGGCGTTCATGAAAATGAATGGTCGCTTGCGATACGGGAAGCTGGTGCAGAAACCACCCGGGCGTTTGCCCGTACGCGCCTCCAGATCAAGCAGTTCCTCGCTGCGCATGATCCCGAACTGCTCGCCCAGCACCGGATCGACCTTGGTGAACACGTCCACCGCCGTGGCGGTGAGGTCGTCGATCGTGTCGTATGGCTTCAGCGGCTCGGCCCCTTCGGGATCATGGCCCAGGTCCCACGGTCGCAGGCTATCCACGCCCATGGTGTGCTTGCGCTTGTCCTGCAGTTCTTTCAGGGCCGGCACGAAGGTGGCGCTGACGGCATCGTGGAACTGGTAGCAATCCTCGGGGGTGTAATCGTAGCGATACTTCTCGGCAAAGATGTAATCGCGGTAGTTCTCGAATCCGGCGTTTTTGGCGATCTGCTGACGCAGCGCCAGTTGCTGGTCGAAGATATCGGCGAGGTGGCCGCGCTGATCGATGTAGGGTTGCAGGTGCAATCGCCAGGCGCGCTCCCGCACGTCGCGATCGGGATGTTCCATGAACGGGTTGAGGCGGCTGAGCGGTACGGTCTCGCCCTCCCATTCCACCGTCATGGCACCGGCCGCCTTGTTATAGGCGTTGGTGCGTTTGCTCAGTTCCTGCACCAGCGGCACATTCTCTTCGCGGAAGATGTCGCGATCGGTTTGCGCCCGCTTCAGCACGGTGGCCAGTTCGTCCGGCCTGTAGCCGGAATCGAGCAGCTTACCGATAAGCACATTGGCGATCTTGCCGCGTTGCGGCATGATCTCGCTGGAGAAGCGCAGGTGACGGGCTTCCTTGTCGGCATTTTGGCTATCGCAGCTCACCGCCACATTGGCGACAGAGGCGGCCTCCATCAGGCTGGTGTCGAGATCGTTCCAGTCCTGGAGCCAGGCCTTGGTGGCGGCATCATCGGTGAGGTCGCGCTCGGCCAGCGTGGTGTAGAGCGGTTCGATCTGCTCCCAGGTCATATCGGCAAACTGTTCCGGGGTGGGGATGGTGAAGCTCATAAGGTCCTTTCCGGGGACGATGAACGAATTGCGCTCGCGACGAGCACCATATGGCGTTCATTGTGACACGATCCGTCGGCGGTGCGAATCGCATCCGGCTCCTCGCCCCAGGTGACGAACCCGAGCTTTTCATACGTGTGCAGGGCGACGGTATTGCTGGCGTTGACCGAAATGCGAATGGATGTGATGTCTTCGCAGGTGCGCAGGTGATTAATGCATGTCTGCACCAGTGCCGATGCCAGGCCATGGCCGCGGTGATCAGGATGGGTGTACACGCTAATCACATAGGCGATATGCGATCGCTTGCCAGCATCGCCATAGGTGCCGGCCTGGGCAACCAGGTCGCCACCGGGAGCGAAGGCTGCGAACAGGCGGTTCACGCCACCATCGAAGTAACCTCGTTCCATATAGGTGGGGCCTGTGCGGCGGGATTGCTCGTAATCGCTGCCGAAGGCGGAGGGGTGGTCGCGCAGGGCTCGCAGCCGCAGCATCCAGAACGCATCAAGATCGGCGGGCGTGACCTCGCGAATGGTATATCCGGCAGTCACGCTAACTCACCACCGAGCGCACGACGATCAGGGCGATCAGGGCGAGCACGATCCAGAACACCGTCTTGTCCACTGGTTGGGCCGCCGGCCGCCGGGCCTGGTTTGCGGCGGTGAAAAAGGCCACCAAAGCCATCGGCAAGGCGATCACCAGGTTGGTCCACGCCAGGAATGGGACCAGGCTCACCAGCAGCGCCAGGGAAGCAAGCAGCAGGAATCCACAACCGGTGGAATTCATAGCAAAACACCTCCACGATGGGCTTACGCTGTGTACAAGGTCATCATCGTACGGGCAGGGACAACAGTTGTCACGAATCGGTGACAGCGCCCGGTCAGGGTACTTGCCAACGTGCGCTACAATTGGCAACTGGTAAGGGAAGCCGTTGCAGACTATGCACCCGCGGGTGCCCTGCCCGGCATGTTTTCGTGCCTGTTACCAACAAGGAGTAAGCATTTGGCCAAGAAACCAGCACAACAACAAAAACGCGGGAGTGGTCGCGTAGCCGTCACACAATCAACAGCTGCTGCCGATACCAGCGGACCACGTCGCACAAATCCCGATGCAATTGCCGTCGATGGCGTTGTTCAGGAAGCATTGCCGAACGCCCAGTTCACCGTGAAACTGGAGAACGGCCACGAGGTGCTTGGTCACCTGGGTGGTCGTATGCGCAAGAACTACATCCGCGTGTTGCCTGGCGACCGTGTGGTTGTGGAACTCTCTCCCTACGATCTCTCGCGCGGACGCATCACCTTCCGACATCGCTAGTGATCCAGCTCGTAAGGTGCGCTGATCGCCCATGAACCGAGGTGTGCGAACCAGCATCGGCATAGGTATCAGCGCGATTTTCCTGTTCTTGGCCTTTCGGGGTCAGGATTTCGGCGAAATCGGCGATGCGCTCAGGCAGACTGCCATCTGGTGGGTCGTACCCGCGTTGGCCCTGTACTTTGTCGGCGTTTACCTGCGGGCGATCCGCTGGCGCATTCTGCTTCGATCCATTGCCCCTGACGCCACCACTGCCAAGCTTTTCCCCATCATCGTTATCGGGTTCATGGCAAATAACGTCCTGCCACTTCGTGCTGGGGAACTTGTACGCAGTGTGGTGATCGGCAGGGAGTTTGGCGTACGCAAAACCAGCGCTCTCGCCACCATTGCGGTCGAGCGGATTTTCGATGGCATCACCATGCTGGGATTCCTCGCCTTCAGCATGATCTTCGTTTCGCTCACCTCCGAACTGCAGCACCTGGCGATCATTTCCTTCCTCGTCTTTGCCGGATTGCTGCTGGGGCTGGTGCTGCTCACCTTCGCGGGCGATTTCGTGACCCGCATGCTGCAGCTGGTGTTGGGCCCGCTGCCAGAAGCAGTTGGCATCCGCGTCGAGCAGATGGCCGAATCATTCCTCAGCGGGCTTGGTGTCCTGAAATCGCGTGGTGACCTGGTGAAGGTCATCGGCACGAGCATGGGCGCGTGGCTGTTCGAGGCCAGCATGTACTACCTGTTGGCGATCGGGTTTGGCGCCGGCGTACGCGAGGTGATGACCGGCGCGGTCACCCTCCTTACCACCGGTGTCGCCAACCTCAGCACGCTCATTCCCGGTGCGCCGGGATATATCGGCCAGTTCGAGTACGGCGTGAAGCTGGTGCTGAATGGCGCGTTCGATGTGCCGGAAAGCCAGGCGCTGGCGTACGCCATCCTGGTGCACGCCGCACTCTATTTCCCCATTACGGTATTGGGCCTGGTGGAATGGTTCCGCCGCTCGCTTTCCATGCGCGATCTCACTGAAGATCGCGTCGGCGAATCCGCAACATAACTGACTAGATCCTTTGGAGCTTAACGCGATGGAATTGTGGCAGGCGATTATTCTCGGCATCGTACAAGGACTCACTGAGTTCCTCCCAATTTCATCGTCCGGACATCTCATCATTTTCCCCTGGCTGTTCGGGTGGGATACCGGTGGACTGGCATTCGATGCCTCGCTTCACCTGGGTACGCTCGCAGCGGTGCTGGTGTACTTCCGCCACGAATTGCTGAACCTGGTACGAGCCATTCCCTATGCGCTCAGTAAGCCCTTGCCGATCCTGAAGGGCCAATCTGGTGGCGAGGAGCGGGACAAGTGGGCGCGACTCGGATTGATCATTGTGATCATGAGCATTCCTGGCGGCATCGTTGGGGTATTGTTCGCCAGTGAGATCGATGCATTCTTCCATACAGACGAGAACTCCACTCGTGCAATTGCCGTGATCTCCGCCATGTTGATCATCATCGGCCTGTTGATGCTGTTGGGTGAACGCGCTGGCAAGCATGAAAAGAACCTGCAGCAGGTAACCGTGGTTGATGCAATCGTGGTTGGCCTTGGCCAGGCGCTGGCAGCATTGCTGCCGGGCACCAGTCGTTCGGGTGCCACCATCACTGCGGGTCTGTTCCGCGGCCTCACCCGCCCCGAGGCCGCTCGCCTGAGCTTCCTCGGTGGTGTGCCGCTGATCGCCGCCGCCGGGCTGATGAGCTTCGTCGATGCGCTCCGCGAAGGCATGTCGGGTTCCGAACTCTCCAACTTTATCGCCGGTGGTGTGGCCGCTGCGGTGGTTGGATTCTTCGCCGTCTCTGGCCTGATCCGCTTCCTGCAAAAGCAGAGCACGTTTGTATTTGTGGTCTATCGGGTCGTTTTTGGTATCTTCCTGCTCATCATGCTGGTGTTTCGCTAACTCATGACCACCACTGTTGACGCACTCGTTGCCGATATCCGCACTGCCTTCGCCAGCCGCTCCAATCGGGCTGTGGCCACGCAGCAGCAGGCGTACATGAAATCGTCCCTGCCGTACTACGGCCTGAAAACCGCTGATTCCCGTGAGGCGCTGAAGCCCCTCTTTGTGCTTCATACGCTGAAATCGGCGGAAGAGTGGGAACTGGCCATTCGCACGCTCTGGGATAACGTTACGCATCGCGAGGAGTGGTACGCCGCAATTGGCATCAGCCGGTACGGCCGCTATCGTGATTACCGCACATCCCTGGACGCATTGCCGTTGTATGAACACATGATTCGTACCGGCGCCTGGTGGGATGTGTGCGATTCAATCGCCCAGCACCTGGTGGGCGACGTGCTCATGGCGCATCGCGATGAAGCCACGGCCGTCATGCGCGCGTGGAGCACCGACGAACACTTGTGGATTCGTCGCTGCAGCGTCCTCAGCCAGGGCACGCACAAGGACAAAACCGATGCGTCCCTGCTGCGCGATTGCATCCTGCCGAGCATCGACGATACCGATTTCTTCAGCCGCAAGGCAATTGGTTGGGCGCTGCGAGATTACTCCCGCATTAACCCCGACTGGGTAGTGGCGTTTGTGACGGAATTTGAGGATCGCCTGAGCGGCCTCAGCAAACGCGAGGCCCTCAAGCACATTGCCACCGAGGCGGAACCTCAGCCAGATCAGGACTAGAGCATATCCAGCGTGAGCGATAGCGCATCGGCGATCATGCCAGCGGCAGTCACCTCGGCACCGGCACCCGGTCCACTCACCACGGTTGGGTACACGTCGTACCGTTTGGTGCGGAAGCTCACCACGTTCTCGGGCCCTTGCAGCGCGCCAAGCACAGTGGACGTGGGGACGGGTTTCAGGCCCACCTCGATCTCTCCGGTCGGCGTCACCGTGGCCACGTATTTCAGCGCTGCATTGTCCTCACGGGCACGCAGGGCCATCGGCCCGATTTCTTCGTTGCTGATATGGAGCCCGGCGAGGAAGTCATCCACACTCACGTCGGCCAGCGATGCGGGCACCAGGCTTTGCACCCGAATCTGATCAAGATCAATCGGCCGGCCCATTGTTCGCGCCAGGATCAACGCCTTGCGGGCGACATCCAGTCCGCTCAGGTCGTCACGCGGATCGGGTTCGGTGTAGCCCATCGCCTTGGCATCGGCAACAGCCTCAGAAAAAGCCATGCCGCTCGCCACTGAGGAAAAGATCGCGCCGAACGTGCCAGAAGCCGCAGCGACGATTTCGATCACCTCGTCACCTGTGGCCAGCAACGATTGCAGCGTGGAGATCACCGGCAGTCCGGCGCCACAGGTGGCTTCATAACGCAAGTGGCCACCCAGGCCAGCATGATTCCACAGGATTGCCGCGCGATCATCGCTCAATGGCAGGGCCATGGGCGCCTTGTTGCTCAGCACGGCACCGGCGCCCGCATTGAGGGCGGCGACCAGCGCATCTGCCGTGGCCTCGCCAGCGGCAGCGTCCATGACGATAACGACATCGGCGTTAGCGATGGTGTCAGTAATCCCGGTGAGCTCCGGGCCGGTGGCCTGCGCGCCGCGCTGGTTGCAACACGCCAGGAGTTGTTCATCGGACAGTTCATCCGCCGTTTCAGCCAGCACGACGCCGTTTTTGCCCGCAACAGCAGCGATGCGTACATCAAGATCGAGTGCCTGTCGCCACATCGACCGGTTCGCGATCACCTGCCGGATCACGGCCCCCCCGACTGTGCCGTATCCCACTTGCACCAACGCCAACTTCTTCATGCCTGATCGCTATCCCTTTGATCGTTGCGCTCGGCCATGCCGGCGCGTTCCAACAGTTCGTGTCGTAAACGTTCCTGGCGGGCCTTCAACCGGGCTGCCAATTCTCCCAGGTCCGGGCGTTGGAAGTTCGGCCGCTGCGGCCGTTGCTCCAGGCGTTCCCGCCAATCGGAGTTGCCTACACGCTGCTCCAGTTTTTCTCGCCATTCATCGATTGAGCCGCGTACGGATTGCTGGACATCCTGCCACTCGCGCAGTTCGCCCAGCACCGAAGCGATGCCGGCCTCAGTGTTGCCGAGTTCGCGATGGGCGTGAGCTCGGCGTTCCACCAGCCGGCGGGGCCCCAAGCGACTCAGTTCCAGCACGGCGGCGTGCACATCTTCGCGCAGCATGCGGATAGCCAGCCACGGATCGGCACTCACGCCACCCTGGGGCATCTCGATCACCTGGTCAATCAGGCCCATACGCAGGCAGTCGCGTGCCGTCCATTCAAGCTGGCCAGATGTTTGCAGGCTATTGCGGCGGGGGCCGGCGCTGGAACCGCCGTTGAGGCGGTAGCTTGCGTGCTGGGCCATCAGGCGGCGATCGCCAAACATCATCGTGTTGGCGACAAGGCCTTGCACCTTGCCCGCGCCAACGCTGATCACTGGAATCGGCACCACACTCAGCATGGCGGTGAGTTTGGCGGCGGCAAAGCTCTCGCCTGGAGTCACGCAGAACGGTTGCTCCAGTTCATTGCCATCCACAATCATCACCAGTGGCAATTCGAACCGACCGGCAAACCGGGCGACGCGCTGAACCTTGCGAATTGCGGCGGTGGTGTTGGTGGATACGCGCGAATCCTGTATGGCAACAGCCACAGGCACCTCGCCGATAGCGCCAATGCCAGTGATCACCCCGCGATCGTCGAACTCCACCCGATCACCACGCATTTCGGTGAATGGGGCAATGACCACATCCAGGTAATCCACCAACGGACGATCGAGCTCGGTCGGGAGCGAAACTTCAGTCGGGGCAACACCCACCGTATGACGAGAGATGAGGCCGAGGATTGATGCCAGGCGATCATGTTGCGCCGGGCGAGGGAGAACGCCATCGATCCATCCATTTTCCAGCAGGTCGGCCTCACCCACAGCCTGGAACAGCGCATCCAGCGGCCGATCTGCAGACCAGACCACACCGACAGACGCACCGGGTTCGGCGAAGAGCAAATCGCACAGCGAGGCAAACGAATGGAACACAGACGCAGAGGTGGGATGCGTAATAATGCCGATCATCGGGATGCCCAGCGCCTGCACCTGCGAGGCCATGCTGGCGATGCGCGCGCCCTGCACCACGGCTAACGGACCGCTATGGATCACCGATGAACCGCCAGCGATGATCGCAATCACCGGTGTTCGCCGCGATTGCGCATGCTCAAGGGCGAGAATGATCTTCTCGGCACCCAATGCGCCGATCTGGCTGCTCACCAACTGGTCGTCGAGCGCAATCACGGTTACCGGTGTCCCGCCAAGCTCTCCGGTACCCGTGACAATTGCCTCTTGCACCACCGAGCGTTCGCGGGCACTGGCGAGACGGTCGAGTGATGACGATTGCACGTCTTCATCGGTCGTCACCTGTGGCGAAGCGTGCAGCAGCCGGAAGGTGCCGGCATCGACCGTGGCGTTGGCTCGCTCGATCGCCGGCATCGAGAAGTGCCGGCCACATGCACTGCACACGCGCCAGGCAAGGAAGCGGGCGTCCGTTTCCAGGTTTGCACCGCAGCTGGGACAGGTGATATCGAAATCGGTGGCTTCCGGCGTGGTTACGGCATCGGTCATGGCAAGGATCTTTCTGGTTGGATGGTTGAAACCGTCTTATCCGAGATTGTACCGGTAAGCCAGTGTTCTCGCCCGATCTGCCCCTTTACACCGGCTGGAACCTTTGGCATGGTGACCGAAACCCAATCGTCTTTATCCGGAGCACTGCATGACCGCCGAAACGTATGCCGCCACGTCCTGGATGCCACAGCGTGTTTCACCTGTAAGCAAATACGGCATGGTAGCGGCAAAGATGCCGCAAGCCGCCCAGATTGGAGCCGATATCCTCGCCGGGGGAGGCAACGCCGTGGATGCCGCGGTGGCCACCGCCTTTGCGATTGGCGTCTGCGAACCAGCCATGAATGGCCTTGGTGGTGGCGGCTATATGGTGGTGTGGCTGGCCAGGGAGCAACGCGCGCTGGTGATCGATTACCACATGCGATCGCCTCAAGCGGCCACGCCAGGCATGTACCCGCTGGTGGATCCCGATAGCGCCGAGGCGGGATTTTTCGGTTGGCCAGTGACGGAAGGCAATCGCCATGTGATGGGTCCACACAGTATTGCTGTGCCCGGCACGTTGGCCGGCCTGGCGCTGGCGTTGAAGGAATTTGGCACGATGAGCCTGGCAGAGGTGATTGCCCCCTCGATCGCGCTGGCGGAAGATGGTTTTCCGGTGGCGTGGTTTATCACCAATTCCATCGCCAAGGCTGTGACGTCCATCCGCACATACCCGGAGACTGCCAAGGTGTTCCTTCGCCCCGATGGCGATGTGCCATTCACGATGGAACAGGCCGATCCGGCCATGATCCGTCAACCGGAACTGGCCGAAACCCTGCGTCGCATCGCTGCGGAGGGGCCAGATGTGTTCTACAAGGGTGAGATCGGTCAAAAAATCGCCGCGTATCTTCAGGCCGAAGGGACCATTTTCTCGGCGGATGATCTTGCCGGTTATGAGGCCAAAATCGTTGAGCCCCATGCCGTGGAGTATCACGGTCATACCGTCTACACCATTCCGGGTGGAACGGGCGGTACCAGTTTGGCCCAGGCACTTAACGCACTGAACCATGTGGATACTGCGGGCGGCTCTGCGCGCGATCTCCACACGGTCGCCCATGTGTTCCGGCAGGCGTTTGCCGATCGATTCGCGTATCTGGCCGATCCCGAACATGGTGAGGTTCCCATCGACGCGCTGCTGGGCGATGACTATGCCCGCCGCACGATTGAGGCGGTCGGCGATCGCGCCACTACGCCCACGCCGGGTGAACGCACGGACCTCGGCGTATCCCACCTGCTCGATGCCTCGGTGCCGGAGTATATGAAGGATGGCAGCACCACCCACCTCAATGTGATTGATGCCGAGGGCAACGCCGTGAGCCTCACGCAAACACTGCTGGCCCTGTTTGGCAGCCGCGTCACGATCCCCGGCACCGGCGTGCTGATGAATAACGGCATGATGTGGTTCGATCCCGAACCGGGACGACCCAACAGCGTTAGTGGCGGCAAGAAACCACTCACCAATATGGCTCCGGCCCTGGTGGTGAACAGTGGCACCATTGTTGCCAGCGTTGGAGCAAGCGGCGGGCGAAAGATCATGAACTGCAACGCCCAGCAGATCATGAACATCGTCGATCGTGGCCTGAGCGCGCAAGAAGCGATTGATGCACCGCGGATTGATTGCAGTACGCGCAGTCTCGTAATGAGCAATCGCGAGGATTCGACAATCCGCGAGCAGCTGGCGGACATGGGCTACACCGTCGAAACCCGTCACGAAGGATTGCTCACGTCCGATTTCAGCAGTCCCACGGCGATCCGGCGATCACCCGATGGGTTGCTTGATGGTGGTTGCGATCCCTGGTATTTCCCGGCAACGGTTGTGGGCGTGGAGGGTTCCTGAATGAACAATGATGACTTCAATCTCAGCGATTTTACCTGTGAGGCCTGCCGCGCCGGCGCGCCAACAGTGACTGAATCCGAAATGGCCGAGTTTTCACCCAGGATCCCGGATTGGGAGATCGTGGACGTGAACGATGTGCCGCGATTGCGCCGCACCTTCGAGTTCGATGGCTGGATGCCGGCTGTGGATTTTGTCAATCAGGTTGCCCGCGCAGCCGAGGACAATGACCATCATCCCCTCATTCGACTGGAATGGGGAAAGGTGCGGATCGACTGGTGGACCCACAAGATTAAAGGCCTTCACCGTAACGATTTCATCATGGCCGCCAAATCCGATGCGATCTGGCAGCACCTGCATGAAGATGCTGGCGAGGACAATCCCTGATTCTGTACACCTTCTGGTGAGCGTGTCACAATAGTGCGTAACCCTTTTCAGGTGTCATCAGCAACGATGCTGATACGCGCCCCGGGCACACGTGTGCGTCGGGACATTACGTATCGACTCCGGCAATAGCCGAAGGAGGAACTCATCGTGACGAACGAGCAGGATCGCATTAGTGCAATCGGCAAGATCATGGCGTCGCACACCGATCGCCGCAGCGCCCTCAAGGCCGCCGCAGCCGCCGGACTGATTCCGGTGCTCGGTAGCGCCGCTGTGGCCCAGCGGGCCGCCGCCCAGGATGCCACGCCGAAAACCGGCGGGACCCTGGTTCTTCTCGGGCAGGATTCCATTGAGAGCCTCAGCCCCGAAGATACCGGTGAGACGGTGCAATGGGTGCCGATTTCCAACATGTTCGAAGGCCTGTATATGGTCAACGAAATGTACGAACTCGAGCCGGTATTGGCCGATAGCTACGAGCCCAGCGAAGATGGTCTCACGTACACCTTCAAGCTGAAATCCGATGTCACCTTCCACAACGGCGATGCCTTCACATCCGCCGATGTGCTTTACACCTACAACTGGATCATGGATGAGGCCAACGCCTCCACTCGCCTCGCCAACTTCGAGTTGGTGGAGACCGTGGAAGCACCGGATGACACCACCGTGGTGGTGACCCTGAAGGAAGCGGATGTCACCTTCATGGTGAATGTGGCCACCGTGTACATCTACCCGGAGGCCTATCACACCGAAACAGGCGAGAACGACTTCAAGGTCGCCCCGGTGGGCACGGGCCCATACGAATTCGGCGAACTCAACCCGCAGCAGCGCGTGGTGCTGAATGCGTATGAGGGCTACTATCGTGGCCGCGCCAACATCGATTCCCTGCAGGTAGATGTTGTGCCGGAAGCTGCCGGCCGCATGAGCGCGCTGGAAACTGGCCAGGCTGACAACAGCATTTGGGGCCTGAACGCGGAAGATAACACCACCCTCAAGGAGAGTGGCGAATTCACCGTGTTCGAAACCAAGCAGGTTGCCACCAACCACTTCCCGCTCAACAACGAGCACCCGTTCCTGAAAGAGAAGGAAGTTCGGCAGGCACTGCTGTGGGCGTTGGATCGCCAGGCATTTGCCGATGAGATCTTCCTCGGCCAGGCAACGGTTGCCACCAGCAATCTCTCCCCGGCCATCGAGGCCTACTACAACCCCGATGTTGCCCAGTACAGCTACGATCCTGAAAAAGCCAAGGAGTTGCTGGAAGGCGCCGGCTGGGTTGAGGGTAGCGACGGTGTACGCGAGAAGGATGGCGTTCGCGCTGCCTTCACGATGATGGTGTTCCAGGGCGATACCCAGCGCCGACCCGAGGCCGAAGTGGCCCAGCAGTGGTGGCAGGAAATTGGTGTGGAGTGCACGCTCGAGGAAGGCGTGGTCAGCGAGATTCTCGGTGGCTTGCGTGAAGGCGAGTACGATGCCGGCCTGTTCAACTGGGTGTACGGTGGTTCCAACGGCGATCCGGATGCCCGCGATACACTCGGCACCGGTGGCGCCAACAACTTCTTCCAGTTCAGCAATGAGGAAGTGGATCAACTGTTGGGCGATGGTATCCGCGAGCTGGATCCCGAAGCCCGCGTCGAGATGTACAAGCGCATTCAGGAAATCATCGCTGAGGAGGTGCCGTTCCTCTTCCTGCTGAACCTGAACAACATCACGTTCTACGCCAACCGGGTGAAGGGCCTCCCGGCCGAGGTACTCCAGGCCGATAACCTGTACCCCAAGGTGTACCAGTTCTGGATCGACGAAGAAGCCTAGTCAGTGCTTCACGAGCCCGGGCGCATTTGCGCCCGGGCTCTCATCGCCGCGATCACGTTCGGGATAATGCATGATTTCGTATCTGATTAAACGAATTCTTCAGGGTGGCCTGGTGCTCTTCATGGTGACGTTCTTCACGTTCACCGTGATGTACTTTATGCCCGGCGATCCCGCCCGCACCATGGTCGGCCAGGCCCGGGTGACGGAGGCACAGCTCGAACTCATCCGCAATAAATGGAACCTGAACGATGGCTTCCTCGAGCGCTACTGGAGCTGGATTAGTAATTTGGCTACCGGTGACCTGGGTACCAGCATGATGCGCCCCGGCCAGCCGATTAAAGATATGATCCAGAGCGCTTCGTGGATGACCCTGCAGCTCACCACGCTCGCGATGGTCATCTCCCTGCTGATTGCTGTGCCCGTTGGCGTGTTGGCCGCCACCAAACGCAATTCGATTCTCGATTACATCAGCACCTTTGGCTCTACCCTTGGCGTGGCGATTCCGAACTATTGGATCGGGATCATGGCGATCGTGTTTTTCAGCGTTAACCTCGGCTGGTTGCCACCCTACGGTGCCGATTCGTGGCGAGCGTATATCCTGCCGGTGCTGGTGCTCAGCATTGAGGAAATGGCTGCCGTAATGCGCCTGATGCGCGGCACGACGATTGAAGTGTTGGGCCAGGATTACGTCAAGACCGCCGAAGCCAAGGGCCTTCACCGCAATGCCATCCTTACCCGCCACGTGGTGCGCAATGCGTTGCTGCCCGTGATCACCCTCATCGGCTATCGAATGGCGTTTATCCTCAGTGGCACGATTGTGATCGAAACCGTCTTTAGCTGGCCCGGCCTCGGGCAGCTTTTCTTCGATGCCATTACCAACAAGGATTTGCAGGTTGTGCAGGCTATCGTGTTACTTCTCACCTGTATCGTGGTGTTGATGAATATCATCACCGACATGATGTATGCAGTAATTGATCCCCGGGTGCGCGTGCGATGAGTGAGCAAGCAATTGTGTCCTCCCGGCTGGAACACCAAACCGAACGGCTCAGCCAGCGCCAACGCACCTGGCGCCGGTTCGCCAAACACAAGGGCGCGCTACTCGGAATTTTTATCGTCGCCTTCCTGATCCTGGTGGCGCTTACAGCCCAGTGGATCGCACCGTATGACCCGAACAAAACCAACCTGCGCCTGCGAGGGGCGTCACCAACCATGGCGCATCCCTTCGGCAACGATGATATTGGCCGGGATATCCTCAGCCGCATCATGTTCGGCGCCCGCGTTGCCCTGCTGGTGGGCATCACCTCCACCACCATTGCCGTATCGATCGGCGTCATGGTGGGGGCAATGGCCGGGTACTTTGGTGGTTGGGTCGATTTCGTGCTCAGTCGCCTCATCGATACGCTGATGGCGTTTCCGATCCTGGCGCTGTTGCTCACGCTTTCGGCCGTGCTGGGACCGAGCCTGCGCAATGTGATCATCATTGTTGGTGTCACCTTCTGGGCAAGTTATGCCCGGGTGATCCGCGCCGAGGTGCTCAGCCTGCGCGAGCGCGATTATGTGCTGGCGGCGCGCGCGTCGGGTGCCAGCGACAAGCGGGTGATCCTTCAGCACATCGTTCCAAATGCGATTGGCCCGGTGATCATTCTTGCCAGCCTGGCCGTGGGCGGCGTGATCATCTTTGAATCGGCGCTATCATTCCTCGGTATGGGCATCAGTCGCCCAACGCCCAGCTGGGGCACGATGTTGAGCGACGGCCGCGACCATATTCGAAATTATCCGCACATCGCCATTGCACCCGGTTTGGCCATTGCACTGACGGTGCTGGCATTCAACCTGATTGGTGATGGCCTGCGCGATGCACTGGATCCACGCGAGCGAAGTTGAACATTAATCGTCGCACCCTCATCACCTCAGGAGGCGCCGCTGTCACTGTGATGGCAGCAGGCGGCACGTGGTGGGCGCTGAACCGCGAAACCACCCCGAAAGGCGCCAGCAGCCGCATTGATTTGCTGGCTGGCGCCTACGCCGGTGCCGAGCACGAAACGGATCCGCAGCAATTCGTCATGCTCAGCCTCGTTGGCGGCATGCCGAACAACACCTCCATGGATGTGCGGGTGTTCGATCTCGAGGGCGCCAGCCTGCCGGCTCCCGCATCCGTTGCTGCCACGCTCACGAACCTCATCACCGGCGAGTCGACCGATCAGGTATCTGTCACCATCACAAACACTGCCCTGCATCTCGAGCAGGACGCCATCCAGTCCAACGGATGGTGGCAGTTACGCGTGGACATGGATGACCTCACGGCATCGTGGACATTCCTGATGCCTGATCCCAACCTGACCGGATTCGAGACCCCACCTGCGGTGGAGACCGATCCCGATGCGGAGGCGATGCTCAGCGCCGCACTGAACGTGCTGGTCAACCACACGAGCATGCGCTGGTGGCAGTGGTTGAGCGGTGGCAATGGCGCGATCATCCTGTCGCGATTCAGCATCACCACGCCGGCCAGCAACGGCATGCCCCCATCGTTCGAAAGCGATTCGATCCTGGCGGGCCGAATTCCGCTGGATGGGAGTGCTCCAAGGTTCCAGGTGGATAATCCGCGCAGTGTCACCGTGGGCGATGAGGCGATGCGCTACGGCACCGGATCGACCCCAGAAGCGATCAATCCGGTGCAATACCTGCCGCTGGAGCAATACGATACGACCTACGATGGCCACGATGGTGTGCACTTCGGTATGACCGCCGAGATCGATGGTCGCACCTGTCAGCTGGTTACATTCCATCTTCCCCAAGGCGTGGAAGCCTGGCTGGCGTTCTGGATCGATATCGATACCCTCATCCTTCGCGAACTCTTCATGGTCAGCGTGAATCACTACATGCACTGGGTGTATTACGACATCGACGAACCTTTCGAACTCGCGTTCTGATACACGGTCCCGATATGTGTACGTCCATACACATGTGTGCTATGCTCCACCCATAAACGAGTGTAGGAGCGCACACATGACCTCGCCAACGAAACTTCGTATCGTCCGCCTCGAGCCCGATGCCGCCGACGATTTTTGCGATTGCATGCACCCGGAGTCCGTGCGTCATGCCCGCATGCATCTCGAGGACGAAGCGGCGATCATGACCGCTGCCGATCTTTTCTCGCTGCTGGGAGATACCACGCGCCTGCGGGTGCTGGTATCGCTGCTGCACGGCGAACTCTGCGTCACCGATATCGCTACCGCCACAGAAGTGAACCGCACCACCATCTCCCATCAACTCCGGGTGCTGCGCAGTAACAATCTTGTCTCGCGCCGGCGCGATGGCAAGGTGGTGTATTACAGCATCGCCAACGATACGCTGACACAACTGCTGGAACTGGTAGCGCCAGGTGTGTGCAATATCGATGCAGGGATAGCGAGATGAGCACGATCAGTACCGAGACCCCCCTGGTGTTTGATATTGCCGGGATGGATTGTGCCGATTGCGCCCGCACCGTGGAGCGCGTGGTGACGACGACCCCCGGGGTGGAATCCGCCCAGGTGAACTTTGCCGTCGGCACGCTTACGGTGGTGCCTCATGGCACCGCCATTGCTGAGCTGCATCGCTCCATTGCCCACAATGTCGATAAGGCGGGCTACCAGGCGCACCTGCGCCAGGAGGGCGAACGCGGCGATTTCCATCGCCTGCCGTGGTACCGCAATTCCGCCGTCCAACATGCTGC
>DJVD01000205.1:13513-22215 GCA_002440805.1 Chloroflexi bacterium UBA6265 | reverse complement strand
TCGATATGAATTTGCTGATGACGATCTCGGTGGTGGGGGCCGCCGCGATTGGTGAATGGAGCGAAGGTGGGCTGGTGGTGGTGCTATTCAGCATCGGCACCGCGCTGCAGGCGCTGACATTTGATCGCACCCGGAATTCGATTCGTTCCCTCTTTGATCTTGCGCCGGAAGTCGCGATGCTCGTGCATGGCGATCAGGAAATGCGGGTGCGCGCTGCATCCCTGACATTGGCGGATATCGTTCGCATTCGTCCGGGGGAACGTGTGCCGGTGGATGGCGAGATCGTTTCCGGCATGAGCGCATTCAACCAGAGCGCGATCACCGGCGAATCGATGCCAGTCGAGAAAGCCGCTGGCGATCCGGTGTATGCCGGTGCCCTGAACGGAACGGGCGTGGTCGATGTGCGGGTGACCGCGCTGCCGCAGGATTCCACCATTGCCACGATTATCCGCCTGGTGGAGGAGGCGAGCGCAGCCAAAGCCCCCAGCCAGCAAATGGTCGATCGCTTTGCCGCCGTCTATACCCCGATCGTGGTCGCACTTGCGGTGGTGGTCGCGCTCGGAGGCCTCATCGCCGGCGATGGCGAAACATGGTTCTACCGCGCCCTGGTGCTGCTGGTGATCGCCTGCCCCTGCGCGCTGGTGATCAGTACGCCGGTCTCAATTGTCTCGGCTATCGGTAATGCCACCCGGCTGGGCATGTTGGTGAAGGGTGGGGCAGCGTTAGAGGAAGCCGGGCGCATCACGACCATCGCCTTTGACAAAACCGGGACGCTCACCGTTGGCAAGCCGGTCGTCACCGGTATCCAGACAACCGGGGGAATCTCTGAAAACGAGCTCCTCGCATTGGCTGCGGCAGTAGAGAGCCACAGTGAGCATCCGCTGGCGCGTGCCATTGTGGCTCGCGCCACCCAGCTTGATGTGGCGGTCCATGACGTTGCCGAATTCACCGCCGTGACCAGCGCGGGCGCGATTGCAACAATTGCGGGCCGGCAGGTTGGCGTGGGTAACCAGCGATTGATGGCACAGATGGGGATCGATGCTGCGCAACTGGCCCCATTCGAATCCGACCACACCAGCGATATCTATGTCGCTGAACAAGGACATCTCCTGGGCGCGATCCAGGTTGCCGATCGGGAGCGCGAATCCGCTGCCGGGGTGCTGCACCAACTCCGGGCTGAGGGCATCGACAGAATTGTGATGCTCACGGGTGACCGTGCGGCCGTGGCCCAGCGTATCGGTGCCACCATCGGTGTCGATGACATCCGCGCCGAACTGTTGCCGCAGGATAAGTCGAATGCGATTGCCGCGTATCAACAGGCCGGCGAACGCATCATGGTGGTTGGGGATGGCATCAACGATGCCCCGGCCCTGGTGTTGGCCAATGTCGGCGTGGCAATGGGTATGGGTGGTTCAGATATCGCGCTCGATAGTGCCGATATGGCGCTGATGCGGGATGACCTGGCCGTCCTGCCGCGCGTCATTCGGCTATCGCGGCGTACCGTGGCCATTATTCGCCAGAACATCACGCTTAGCCTGATCACCAAGATCCTGGCGCTGGTGCTGGGCGTATTCGGGTTTGTCAGCCTCTGGATTGCCGTGATTGTGGATGTGGGCACGTCGGTGATTGTGACCCTGAACGGCATGCGCCTTTCCCGTGATCGCGATTAGGCATCGCCGCGTTGCTGGCGTATCGCCTTAATCAGCTCATCGCTATCGGTGGTGAAACCATCCACTCCCATTGCGGCCAGGCGTTCCATCTCGCTGGTGCTGTGCACGCCCCAGCACACAACCCGGCCACCGAGCTCCGTAACCCAATCGATTTTGTCCTGGGTGGCGAGCGATGCCAGGATACTCAGCGCCGGGGTGGTGCTGGCGGCAATCAACCGTTGCGCAATCGGCCATTCCTCTTCTTCGCCCACCGAGTAGAACGTGATGATGGAGGGAGCATCATCAATCACCTGGAGTTGCGGGTAATTGCGACCGCAGGTAGCGATGATCCGATCGGGCGCGAACTGCTGCAACTCCTGTAACACTGCCGGCCCCAAACCCATCTCGTTGCCCTTAAAATCGAGGAAGATGATGACCTCATCGGGCACATCGCGCAGGAGGTCACGCAGTAAATAGCGAGGTTTCCAGCCAGGTTCGATCGCCCATCGTTCCCACAGGATCGGAATCGGGCCAAGGGTTCGCTTGTGGCGCAGTTCCAGCCGACCATTGTGCAACCAGATATCGGTTTCAATCAGGTCGGCACCGGCATCAATCGCGCGCAACAGCGCCTCGCGACTGTTACCTGCCCGATGGGCGCTGACGAATGGTTTCGGGATACGATCTGTCACAGTGCCTGCTTTCGTCCATGAACAACGATGTTCCTAGTGTGAAGGGTTGAAGAGATAATGACCAAGGAAAACCCGGCCGGATTACGGATCGCCCCCGACAAGTACCGCATGGCCGATATCGTGCTCGCCATCGCGTTCCTGATCGCTGGTGCGGTAGGCCTCTATTTTGCGGTGGCCGATGGTGTGCGCGATTTTTGGTTGCTGGTACTGGTGGGACTTGTTGGGGCGGTGCTGATGGCGCGGCGAGCGGCGAACGAAACGACCGAACAGTAGCCGCTATTTGGTAGACTTGCCGGGATACAGCGCGATTCTTCGCGGTTTCCCCAAAAGGAAGAGGCACCCTCTTTATGGATCACAACACCAATCATTCCGTCGATCCGGTGGTCGATAACGTTACGCGTGAGCAGGAAGGTCAGTTCATCGACGAAGGGTCCACAACATTCCGGCCCGATGTTGAGGAGGCTGCCATTGCCGGCGAAGGCGATGTGCAGATGCACAATCGCGATAGCTCCGCGGTCAATGCCCTGCAAGTGAACATGGAGCGGTCCGGCGCCGATTACGTCCACGCCCAGAAGAGCTTTCTCACCAACTCCGGCGCACGGGAGATTCACAGCGAATCGGCCCGCCTCACCCAGAGCGGTGTGCTCACCCTCCACGCCCAGACCGCCGAGTTCAAGCAAAGTTCCGCCGTGGTTGCCAATGCCACAACGATCCATTTCAACGAGGGTCGTGCCCTGGTGGCAACCGCCGAGAAAATAACCATCGAGAATGGAGGCCAGTTCGGCATGCTCACCGCTGGCAACGTAGAAGCCAGTGGCGATGTGAAGAGCTTTGTCATGTTCACGGGCAATGTGAAGGCCGGTGGCAATGTCACCACCACCGTGGATGGCGTGACCGCTGGCATGGCTGCTGCGGTGTTCGCTGTGGTGCTGGTGCTCTTCTCGCGCCTGTTGGGTCGCAAATAACAAGGGAGGCATGATGAAAAGTGGATTCGCAGGTCTTTTGAAATTCGCCACAGGGTCGGCCGTCGGGGCCACGATTGGTGCAGCGATTGGCGTGCTGATGGCTCCCCGGAGCGGCGAGCAGACGCAGGCGGAGACGGCTGCTTTCCTGCAAACCGCCAAGGCCGAAGGCGAGCTTGCCCGTCAGCAGGCTGAGGCCCGCGTAGCAGCCCGGTTCCGCGACAAGGTTCACGATCCTTCCGCCCTTACCTCGCAAGCCTAACCATACTGGAGCATACCTATGGCCGGTGGCCGCACTGTTGGCGTAATCGGCGCGGGACAACTCGCGCGAATGATGGCCCAGGCGGCCATTCCGCTGGATATCCGGCTGGTGCTGCTTGCCGCCCAACCCGATGACGGTGCGGCACGCGTGGTGCGCGATGTAATTGTTGGATCACCCGACGATCCCGCCAAAATCCGCGAACTTGCCGATCTGTGCGATGTGCTCACCTTCGACCATGAACTTGTCGATACCGACCTGATGGCGCAACTGGAGGCGGAAGGACACACAGTGTGGCCAAGCGCCGCCACCATGGCCCTGGCACAGAACAAACGCCGCCAGCGCGCCGAGTTGGCCGCCCTCGGACTCCCCACCCCGGCCTTTGCCGATGTGGAAACGCCCGAAGATGTGATCGCGTTTGGCACCGAGCACGGTTGGCCAGTCGTGCTCAAGGCCAGCCAGGGTGGCTACGATGGCCGCGGGGTGTGGATGATCGATCGCCCCGATGACGTCGCAGATGTGGTGGATGAGGCCCATGCTGCGGGCCTGGCCTTGTTGGTGGAACAGCGCGTGCCGCTCGATCTGGAATTGGCCGTGCTTACCGCGCGGCGTCCCAATGGCGATATCGCCATCTGGGAGCCCGTGGAAACCGTGCAGCGCGATGGCATGTGCAATGAACTGGTCGTGCCGGTTCTTGCCGAGGCAAGGATCGTGGCCGAGGCAGTCCATATCGCCCGCAAGATCGTGGAATACGTGCAACCCGTTGGCGTGATGGCGATCGAATTCTTTGTCTCCAATGGCAAGGTGCTGATTAACGAGCTTGCCCCGCGTCCGCACAACTCCGGTCACTGGACTATCGAAGGGTCGCTCACCTCACAATTCGAACAGCACTTGCGGGCTGTGCTCGATCTGCCGCTCGGTGACACGGCGCTGACGGCCCCGGTCATTGCCACCGAAAACCTGCTTGGTCCCGCCAGTGGCGCCGATCCCACCCAGGCATTGGGTGCCGCGCTGACCATCCGCGGATCGCATGTGCATTTCTATGGCAAGGGTGCGCGGGCTGGTCGCAAACTGGGGCACGTCACCGTGCTCGGCGCCGATCGCGATGAAACCCGGCAACGGGCGTCGTTGGCCATTCATCAACTCACGGGAGAGCACAAGGCATGAGCGATCGACGCGTGGCCGTGATTATGGGCAGCGATTCGGATCTGCCCACCATGCAGGCGGCGATCGATGTGCTGGCCGAGTTCGGTGTGCCGGTGACGGTCCGAATCCTGTCGGCCCATCGCACGCCGGATGAGATGCTGGCGTTTGCCCGCAACGCTGCCGAGAGTGGCATTGGCGTGATCATTGCCGGTGCCGGCGGTGCCGCGCATTTGCCCGGTATGGTTGCCAGCGCCACCACCCTGCCGGTTATTGGTGTGCCCGTGATTGCCAGTTCCATGCAATCGCTTGGTGGGGTCGATGCCCTGCTGAGCATGGTGCAAATGCCGGCTGGTATCCCGGTGGCTACGGTGGCGATTGGCAACGCAAAGAACGCGGGCTTGCTGGCCGTGCGCATGTTGGCCATAAGCGATGAGTCCCTTCGCCAGAAAATGAGTGACTTCCAGCAAAACATGCATAATACCGTGGTAGCCAAAGACTCGCAGATTTCCTAGAATGACCCATGAGCACAGCGCAATTGTGAACCGTATAGGTGAAGGGCAGGATTATGTCGGATCATCTTGATCCGCGTGGCAAGCAGCTTGAGGCCATTTTGGATGTGGCGCGATCGGCAGTTGCTGCGTTTGATACGTCGGGCAAACTGATCCACATCAACCACTCCGAAAAGGAGTTGTTTGGCCGCACCGAGGATCAAAGCGCCCTTGGCCAAACGCTGGAGGAGTATCTGGCCCATAATCGCTGGTTCACCATGATGAACGAGCCGATTGCCGTGGCCGATATGCCGATATCTCGCGCCCTTCGCGGTGAAGAGATATTTGAAGAACGCCTGATGGTGGAACGAACACCGGGCGATATGCGCTACGTGCTCCAGAATGCTCGTCCGCTCATGGTGGATGGCGAATTCAGTGGTGCTGCCATGCTCTCACTCGATCTCACCAGCTTGCGAGAGAGCCCTGATACCTCCTATACCAGTCACCTCGAACACGCCATGCGACGGTCGCGCATGATCGCCGATGTGGTGATGGAGATTAACGACAACACTTCCGCACTCGATCTGGATCGCATGACTGATTTCGCGATCCAGCGCATTTCTCGCGAGTTCAAGGCCGATAGCGGCATGCTCTGGCTGCTGGACAATTCCGGCCGATTGAATCTCGCGGCAACCCACAATGCCCAGTGCGACGACTTGCCGGCAGATGGCTACCTGCTGGAGGAGTTTAAGTTTGCGGACGAGGCCATGAATCGCAACCAACCCATGGTGGTTGAAAACGATAACCTGCAGGGCCCGGAAGCGATTGTTGCCTGTATTGGCGAAGCGAAATCCCTGTTGGTCATTCCGTTACGCATTCGCGGAGATCGCATTGGACTGGCGTACCTGTGTATTTCCGAAAATTTGGTTCTTAACCAGTCTGATCGCCTGTTTGCCTCGGTATGGGCCCGCCAATGTGCCCAGGGTATTGAGGTGGCGAAGTTGTTCGAGCAGATCGAAGCCGCAAATGACCGGCTTTCGAGCGTGATGGATCAAATGCCGCAGGCCATTTTGGTGGTCGATGCAGTGCAGGAAAAGGTGCTTATCGCCAACAGTGTGGCCGAGGACCTTTTCGGCAAGAAGATCGCTGATATTAACTCCCTGCATGAATTGCAGGTCGCGAATGCCGAAGGCCTGCCATTGCGAGGTGCCCAGCATCCGCTGCTGCGTGTGGTTCACGGGGGCGCACGCATTACGGGTGATGTGCTATTGATTCCCCAACAGGATGGCACCGTGCGTGAGGTGTTGGCGAACCATGTGCCAATGCGTGATGCCCGGGGTCAAATCTATGGCGGCATTTCGGTGCTGCAGGATCGCGCCGATTTCGCCTCCATCGATCGTGCCCGCGATGAATTCATCTCCGTTATGGCCCACGAGTTACGCAATCCGCTTACATCGCTACGCGGGAACCTGCAGTTGCTTGAACGGCGCGTGAAACGCCGCGAACTCAATGAAGACACCGAGGATGATCTCCGCCGTATTGGTATCGGGATTAACGAGGCCGATCGTATTAGCGATCTGGTCACCCGCATGCTGGATGTTTCCCGGGCGGGGCTTGGGCGACTGGATATCCAGCCCGAGCCGATGGATGCGGCCCAACTGGTGCGTGATGCCGCTGCCGCTGCCCAGGCACGACAGCCGGGTCGCGCGGTAACCTGCATCGTCCCCGAGAGCGTGCCGGTGGAGTGGGATGCCGATCGCATGTACCAGGTGTTGAGTAATCTCACCCAGAATGCCGATCGCTACGCCCCGGATTCGCCGCTGGAGCTGCGGCTGGATATGGGCGCAAACGATTTCGTGCGCATTTCCGTGCGCGATCATGGACCCGGCGTGCCATCCAAAATCCGCCGGCGGCTCTTCCGCCAGTACTATCGTTTTGATGATGGTGGTGCTGATGCAATGAAGATGATGACCGACGGATCCCACGGGCTCGGTATTGGCCTGTACATCAGTTCGCGGCTGGTGAAACAGCACGGTGGCCGCTTGCGGGTGCAGGATGCCGAGGGCGGCGGCGCCGAATTCGTGATCTCGCTGCCCATTATCGCCAAACCAACGGTGCCATCGACCCGGATACTCGAAACCACCTAATACCCAAACAGCCGGTGGCATAAACGCCACCGGCTGTTTCTTGTTGAAGAAGGTGGAGGAACCTAGACCTCGATCACATTCTCGGCCAGCGGCAATTCGCGCTGGGCACCTTCGGCTGGTGCGGCCTTGCTGGCCTCAATGAACTTCACGAATAGCGGGTGCGGACGGTTTGGTCGGCTGCGAAGTTCCGGGTGGAACTGCACGCCCACAAAGAAGGGGTGATCGGTGTATTCCATGATCTCCGCCAGCCCACTGCCGGGGTTCACACCCGAAACAACCAGCCCTACCGATTCCAGTTCCTGAAGGTAGGCGTTGTTCACCTCCCAGCGGTGACGATGGCGCTCGAAAATCGTGCGGTGATCGTATGCGCCGTGGGCGGTGGAATCGTCCTTCAGTTTGCATTCCCACAGGCCGAGTCGCATGGTGCCACCCATATCGACATCCTTCTGGTCTGGCATGATATCGATCACCGGGTGCGAGGTTGAGTTGTCGATCTCGGTGGTGTTGGCATCGTTGTAACCCAGCAATGTGCGCGCGGCTTCGATCACCATCATGTGCAGGCCGTAGCACAGGCCGAAGTAGGGGAGGTTATGTTCCCGGGCATAGCGCACGGCAGCAATCTTGCCTTCTACTCCCCGGCTGCCGAAGCCGCCAGGGACCACCACACCGTTGGCCTTGCGCAGGTGTGCTTCCATTTCCTCGGCGGTGGCGGTTTCGCTGTTCACCCAGTCGATTTCCACATCCACGCCATTTTCCAGCGCGGCATGCTCCAGCGCCTCCACCACGCTGATGTAGGCATCGTGGAGTTCCACGTACTTGCCGACCAGCGCGATGCGCAGAGCAGGGCGTTGTTCGTGAATGCGGGCAACCATATGCTCCCAGTCGCGCATATTGGCGTGCTCGGGTAATTCGAACTGGCGGGCGATCACCTTGCCAAGCCCCGATCGCTCGAGGATAAGCGGGACATCGTAAATCGACCTGGCTGTGGGCATACCGATGACGGCATCAAGGTCGACATCGCAGAAGAGGGCGATTTTTTCGCGTACGTCGTCGGGCACCTCAGTTTCGGCCCGGGCAATGATGACATCGGGGTGGATACCCACACCGCGCAGGTCGCGCACGCTCATCTGGGTTGGCTTGGTTTTCATTTCGCCGGTGGCACCCAGTTGCGGCAGCAAGGTGACATGAATACTGAGGCTGTTACCGCGACCAACTTCGCGTCGCATTTGCCGAATGGCCTCGAGATAGGCCTGGCCCTCGATATCACCGACGGTGCCGCCCACTTCCACAATCACCACATCACTGTTGTGCTGGCGCGCCGCCAGGCGCACGCGGCTTTTGATCTCGTTGGTGATGTGCGGA
>DJVD01000205.1:11895-13479 GCA_002440805.1 Chloroflexi bacterium UBA6265 | reverse complement strand
GGTCGAGATCCGTCTCGGCGCCGTCGTCGGTCACAAACACTTCGCCATGCTGGTACGGCGACATCGTGCCCGGGTCCACATTCAGGTACGGATCGAGCTTCATGATGCTCACACTGGCACCACGATTCTTGATCAGTCGCCCCAACGATGCGGTGGTAATGCCCTTACCGACCGACGAAACAACACCACCGGTTACGAAAATGTACTTTGGCATCCACGGTCCTCCACTGGACACAGGCGGCAATCCGCCGAATAACGGGCCTGTTATGCGCCGGGTGTGAGCACCACGAACTGCATTTTCTCGTTGAGGTCACTTGGTTTGATCACGATTTTTTCGACCGGGTCTGGCAGCGGCGCGCCGAGCTGGCGGGCAAATTCGGCAACATCACCGCGATCTTTATCGCCAAGGGTGGTCCTGAACTGCATGGGGATCACCATCTTCGGGGCAATCATCCCCACCAGTTCGGCCATCAGCGTCTGGCTCATCAGCGGTCCGTTACCGGCCGGGGCCAGCAACACATCGGTGCCTTCCAGCTCTTCCATTACTTCATCGCTGGGGGAATGGCCCAAATCGCCGAGATGGGTAATCCGCATCCCCTCCATCATCACGCTGAAGATCGTGTTGTAGCCGAGATCGGATCCCTTGGTGGCGTCGTGGTAGGAACGATGGCCGTACACGAACACGCCATGGAGCTCGTATTCGCCCGGGCCATCCAGCAGTACGTACTCGGGCTTGATCTGGCCCAAATTGTTGTGGCCGGGGTGGCTATGGCTCACGGTGACGATATCCGCCGTCTGCCTGGGCATGGTGTAGCCGGTATTTTTGCCCACCGGATCCATCAGCACCAACGCTTCGCGCGAGCGAATGCGGAAACAATTGTGACCAAACCATCGAATCTCAGCCATGAAATGCTCCTTGAAAACAGCAAACCCGTGATCGGTGCCAAAGGTGACAACGACCTGGCTCTGTAGGGGTCAAAAAATCAGGATTGGGGGAAGGAAAGGAATGGCCTCGAATGACGTGGATGTCTTTCCAGCGCCTCTTTCATTATAGCACGGGAGGGGTTACCCGATCTCTTCCAGCACCTTGCGGATCACGTCAAAGCCGTAGCCGCGACGGGAGAGAAATCCGCTTAATCGTCGGTGGCGCGTGGGTGTATCCAGGTCCTGCATGCTGCTGGCTTTCTTGCGCGCCAGGTCCAGGGCGTCGCCGAATTCATCGATCTCAGTCTCTTCGAGGGCTGCCTCGATTGTGTCGGCATCGATGCCCTTCTGGCGCAATTCCTGGGTCAGCATCCGGCGCGATCGGGGACGGTGTTCCTGCCGGTTCTCGATCCAGCGATCGGCGAAGGTGGCATCGTTGAGGTAGCCCAGGTCACGCATGCGATTGATGGCTGCCTCCGCCGCTTCCGGCGGATAGCCCTTTTCGCGAAGTTTGCGTTGCAGTTCGCCGCTGGCACGTGGTCGAAACGCGATCAGGTTGAGGGCAGCGGTAATCGCTTTTTTCACCTCATCTTCGGCCAGCAGTTGGGCGATGTCCTCGGCGGAAAGGTGCGTGTCGATCGACAGGCGGTGGTTCAGCAC
>DJVD01000205.1:772-11791 GCA_002440805.1 Chloroflexi bacterium UBA6265 | reverse complement strand
ATCGAAGTTGGCCGGATCGAGCCAGGCCTCAAACCCGGCCCTGATCGCTGGCCACTCCTCGGCCGTGATCGAGTACCACGCGGTGTCGCGATTGCGCCCGCGCAGGATCATATGATTGCGAAAAACGCCCTCAAACGTAAATCCAAACCGCTCGGCAGCGCGTTTGCTGCGTTCGTTACGGTTGTGGCATTTCCATTCGAACCGGCGATAGCCAAGCACATCAAACGCGTGTTTGGCGGTGAGGTACACCACCTCGGTGGTGACCGGGCTGCGCTGGATGGAGGCCCCATACCAGATGTGGCCAATTTCGATGCTGCCGTTGGCGGCATCAATGCGCATGTAGGTAATGACACCCGCCGGATCGCCATCCACCGGTATCACGGCAAACGCAAGCGGATCGGACGAGCTAGCCATTTTGTCGACATACGTACGGAACGATGCTTCATCGGCAAACGGGCCATTGCCCATATAAAGCCAGGTGCGATCGTCGCCATCCTGGGCGGCAAAGAGGGGCGCAGTGTGCGTCTCGATATCGAGCGGCACCAGGCGTACATATCGGCCCTGCAGTACTTCTCGCTGTGGCACCGCAGTGCCATGCCAGTTCAGGAAGGGGCCGAGTTCAGCGTTCAAGATGGCATCGTCCATCGCAGCCACTCCTAAAACGATCGATCCACCAGTTGCGTCACCAGGTCACGCAGGGCAGTGACCGCTGGTTGATCGGAATCGCCGAACACTTCCTCCAGGATTGCCAGCGAACGCGCATGCTCCGCGCGGACATGTTCGGCGGTCCGTGCTTCCACATTGTATTTGGCCAGCAGGGAAAGCAGCTCTGCCACCTGTGTTTCATCGAGCTCTTCGGACCGATAGTTGGTCTCGATCCACTCGGCATCTTCCTCGTTGGCGGCAGCGCGCAGGATCAGCACCGGCAATGTTTGTTTTCGCCGCCGCAAATCATCGGCCGCGGCTTTGCCTGTCTGCTCGGCGGGGCTCCAGATGCCCAGCATGTCATCACGGATCTGGAATCCCATGCCGATCGACATGCCCAAATCGCCAATACGATCGGCCGTACGACGGTCGACGCCGCCGACCATCGCCCCGGCCCAGGCGCTATAGCGCAGGATGGCTGCTGTTTTGCCGCCGATCATCTCCAGGTAATCTTCCGGCGTGACATTGGATCGGCCCTCGTTGTTCAGGTCCTGCACCTGGCCCCGCACGATATCGATGGTGCAGCGATTGAACTCGCCGATCAATGTTTGCAGGATATCGGCAGGCACTCGTTCCGCTGCATCCAGCAAGCTGAGTTGGCTCACCGCGAACAGGGCATCGCCAGCATTGATGGCCTGGGCATCGCTCCACACGCGCCACACGGTTGGCCGGTGGCGACGATTGGGACTGCGATCCTGGATATCGTCGTGAATCAGCGTGAAGTTGTGCAGGAGTTCGATGGCGGCAGCTACAGGAGCCGCCGCTGCAGCGGACCCGCCCACGGCTTCGGCCACCAGCATCGCGATTTGCGGACGTAATCGTTTGCCCTGTACCTGCTGTCGGGTTTGCTCATCAGTCGGTTCACCCTGGGTGCTGATTAGCCCGAGGCTGTAACGCGCCATGCGGTCCATCAATTCTGATGGACCTGCCAACGCCTGCAACGATCGGGCAAGCTGTTCATCCAGCAGTGCCATGCGATCGGTATGAGATAAAGAAATCGGCACGAGTAAGGGCTCCTCCCCAGGAATCCGAATGAGCTCGATCATACGTATAGTCACTGATGGTAGGGTTAGCCGGAATTTGTTACGCAAAGTAAGTGTAATTCTGGCCCACTCTCCACAGCATAGCGTAAACTAGAAGTCGGAAAAGAACCGCTTTCCCCCTGCAGGCACATGGATATTCGCCGAAATCGAGCCCGTGCTGCAGCGAAGAGCAATGAGATGAGGTATCACCAATGGCGATGTATTTCATGTTTATGTTGCCCGGTATTCTGCTCATGGTATGGGCGCAATCCAAGGTTAAGGGCAGCTATAGCAAGTATTCCAAGGTAGCCAACAGTCGCGGCCTCACCGGTGCCCAGGCGGCCCGGATGGTGCTGGATGATAATGGCCTCCATGATGTGCAAATTGAGATGGTGAAGGGCGAACTGAGCGATCATTACGATCCTCGCAAGCGCGTACTTCGCCTGTCGCAAGGCATTCATAGTGTGCCAAGCATCGCTGCCGTAGCGGTTGCCGCGCACGAAGCGGGGCACGCTATCCAGCATGCTACCGGCTACGCGCCGCTGAAAACACGCACGGCAATCGTGCCGATCGTGAATATTGGCTCCAACCTCGGTATCTTCGTGATTATCGGCGGTGTGCTGCTGAACATGGCCGGAATGGCCTGGCTGGGCATTGCCCTGTTTGGACTCTCCACTGTGTTCGCGCTTGTTACCCTGCCGGTGGAGTTCGATGCCAGCAAGCGCGCCAAGGTCGCCCTGGTACACGCGGGTATCGTTGATGGTGGTGTCGCCAATGGTCCGGAAGGCAAGGGCGTGGATAACATGCTCGATTCTGCCGCCTGGACATATGTCGCCGGGTTCGCCGCGTCGCTGCTCACCCTGCTCTACTACGTGATGATGGTTGCTGGCATGCGCCGCGATTAGTCACCTCAGATAACCACGGTATTGCTGAATGGGCGACTGGGCATAGGCCCGGTCGCCCATCCTTTCTGCCTTGCCGGTTTGACGTCAGTGAACGTACACTAGCCATACAGACGCATGACACCAATTCCGGTTGCTGTGCGTATAAGAAGAAAGCGGCAAATGCTGCCCCCGTGGTTTGTGCTGCTCGTGACCGCACCGATCATTCGTGTTTTTCAGTCCGGAGAGATCCTATCCATGCCAGCCAACACCTTCACCCGACGTTCCGGTGTGCTCGCCACCATCGCCGCCGCGGCCGCCACATCGTTTGCCAGGTTGACCAGTGGTGCCCAGCTCATTGAGCCGATCGGTCCGGAGAGCACCACCGAACCGGTAACGATCAACCCCGATTCGCCGCTTCCTGCCAGTGAAAGCCATCCGAGTTGGGTGACAGAGAACGACCAGTACTTTGCCCAAACCGGCCACAACCTCGGCGTGCCGTTCCTGCAGCCATGGACCGATTTCGGCGGCATTCAAACCTTTGGCGCGCCACTGAGCGAGTTGCGCTATATGGCCGATGTGGTGGAAAGCCATCAAACCTTTGAAGCGATGACTTTCCGCTACGATCCCGATCAGCCGGAGGCCGGCCGCGTGCGCGGTTTGGCGCTGGATAAAAAAGTGATTGAGGGCATCGCTGATGCCAGCGCCCGCAAGAAAGAAACCCGCGGAGCGACGGGAACCTGGGTTGAGCGCACCGGATTTATGGTGACGGGAAAGATTGAGACGTTCTGGAAGGCAACCGGGGGCGAGCAGCTCCTTGGCGCACCGGTATCGAAGGCGTTTGTGAACAATGGCACCACCACGCAGGTGTTTGAGAATGCGGTGATCGATCTCGCCTCCAACCAGACCGTGGGCCTGCGCATGCTCGGCAAGCAATGGGTGATCGATAACAAGCTGGAGCAGGATGCCGCGTTTGTGCCCAATCCACCGAGTTTTGGCGAGACCACGCTTGTGTCCTCGCCAGAAGGCTTGCGGTTGCGCCGCGGCCCCAGCCTGGATGCCGAGGTGATCGTGGTGCTGGATGATAACGCCAGCTTCATCGCCGTTGCCGGCGCCTCCGGCGACTGGATTCCCGGCTATGTGGATGGCTACAGTGGCTGGGTGGCCGGGGAATTCCTGCGCACCCCAACCGCCGCCGATACGGCCATTGCCGGCGATGTTTCCAGTTGGAATGTCTCTGTCTGGAGCGGTATCTCCCTGGGAGAAACCAACGTTCGCGCCGAACCCAACACCACGTCTGCCACAATCCGTGAACTCGGCTGGCAAGAGCAAGTGACCGTAGTTGCCTGGGTGCGCGGCGAGGAAGTTGTGGAAAACTCCTTCGTGTGGGCCCAACTTGGCGATGGTGGCTTTGTCTTCGCTCGCAATATTGGTCGATCTGCGCCGATTGCGCCGACGCCGCTGCCAGACGATGCCCCGTGGGAAGGTCGCTGGATCGATATCCAGCTGACACAGCAGTTAATGGTGGCCTACGAGGGGCGTAATCCGGTGCGGACAATCGTCGTCACCACGGGTATGCCGGGGTGGGAAACACCGCCGGGCTTCTACTGGATCAACACCCGGGTCGAGAATGAGACCATGGAAAGTGGAGCCATTGGTGCCGAGTACTTCTACAAGCTGGAGAACGTGCTCTACACGCAGTACTTCACCAATCGTGGCCATGCACTGCACTACGCCTGGTGGCGCACACCGGAAACCATCGGCCGGCCAGGTAGCCACGGCTGCATCAACATGCTGCTGGAGGATTCCGAGTTCATGTGGAATTGGGCCGGAATCGGTACGCCAGTGTATGTGCGAACGGTGTAAATAGCGGCAGCGCCCACATTCGGCGTGTCCGTACAATAGCATCCACAGATACCTCCATGGCATAGTGCCTGTACGCAACGTCGTTTGATGTGCTGCAGGCATCTATGCTGCCCAGCGCTACCCAATGCTGACCATGGTCGATCCAGACAAGCCGTTTTCAACGCGCTGGTACGCTACCCCCGCAGCCCAGCGGGAGGCGCGGCGGGTTGGCGCCCATTTTCGGCACCTGATTGTGGCGCAGTTTGGTAATTTGCCCGACCCCACGGTGCTCCGGATTGTTGCCCTTGTGGCCCTGGTGTTTTCCTCCGCCTTCTTTGTCTATCCGCGATCGATTGTGTCAGTGCAGACAGAGGTGATGCAGCGCACCGATCTCACCACCCACGCGGTGCCCACGGCGAAGCCGGTGAACGCTGTGATCTCTACGGGACGCATTGGCATATCGGCCGGGAGCCAGAATGGACCCCTCTCCGCCGCCCGCGCTACCGAGGCTGCTGTGGTCGCGCCAGTGCTGATCGCAACCGAGGCCCCTGCTGCGCCACCGGTAGAGGGATCGCTGCTGCCCAACTACCGCGTCCTGCTGATGTACGGGCTACCGGGCGATCCGTCGTATGGCAGCCTCGGATCGTATGACAACCTTCGCTTGCTGGAGTTTATGCGAGAGCGGGCGGCAGAATTCCAGGAGATCGATCCCTCGCGGCCAATCAAGCTGGGTGTGGAAATCATCGCCTCGCTTGCCCAAAAAACTCCAGGTGTGGATGGCAGTTACGTGCGCGATTCCAGCGCCACCAGCATCTACAGCTATACCGAGTTCACCCGCAGCAACGATATGCTGCTTTTCCTTGATGTGCAGATCGGTCGGCGCAAGGTGCCGGAGGAGGTGCAACGCCTGCACCGCTATTTACTGGAGCCACACGTGCATCTGGCGCTGGATCCCGAGTTCGCGGTAGGCAGTACCGAAATACCCACGGTCGATCTCGGTAGTGTCTCCGCTGCGGATATCCGCTGGACCCAGGAATACCTCGTTGCACTGGCCTCCGAGAACAAACTGCCGCCGAAAATCCTGATGGTGCATCAGTTCGTGCCGGAGATGATTGTAAACAAGCCGCTGTTGCGTCCGGTGAGGGGAGTGCAACTGGTGATCGATGTCAGCCGCTGGGGCAACCAGGAGGCAAAAACCGCCGCCTATACGCAGTTTGTCAACGACGAACGCGTGGAGTTTGGCGGTATCATGTTGAGTGGAACGTGGGACGATCCTGCCATGAGCACGGAAGATGTGATCAACCTTCCCGGTGCACCAGATATCGTTATTTACCAATAGGAACCAACACACACTATGGGCAAGATCTTCGTACTGGATGCCGCGGGCATCGAGAACCTGCTAAGCACCTCCCTCGTGGGCCGTATCGCTTGCGCCGCTCCTGGCGTGAATGACGGTCGGCCGACGATTGTGCCGCTTGCCTATGGGTACGATGGCGAAGCCGCCTACGCTGTTGGGCCGGTTGGGCAAAAGATTCGCATCATGCGCGTGCAGCCGCTGGTAAGTTTCGAGGTAGACACCGCCGAGGCGGAAGACCGCTGGCAGAGTGCTGTGGCCGAAGGCACATACGAGGAACTCAGCTCACCCGATGCGCGCGAGAAGGGCCTGCAGGTGATTTTTGGTGATCGTGAACGGCCGTTTATCCCGGATTCCCATGTGGTGTATCGCCTGAACTTCACCGCCAAAACCGGCCGGTTCGAAGTGCCGGATGCAGAAGCGCATCTCTACGAAGCAGCTCCTTCGCCTATGGGTGTGAACCGGTAGCATTTCCCTAAAAACAGGTGCTCTTAACAGCCAATGTATGTTTATTGTCGCGATTGTATATTATGACGATCGTTCAATCGCGGCGTGCGTACGTAATTTTGCATACATTCCACTTGACGAAGGGGCATGGTACGCGGCATGCTTAACCCACGCACAAGTCCGGGTCATGCGATCCGGCAGTAAAGAAGCATACGTGTTCATTGAGTCATCGATGGAAAATCACATACGGATGTGAGCAGTGGCTCAAGCTGAGAACACGAGCGCCTGGAGGATAATCATGTCGAGGAAGATTCTCGTTCCCAACGCCGTTAACGGTCTGATGCAGGATGCGATGTATGGCCGCGCCAGCCGTCGTGACCTGATCAAGCGCGGATCCGCCCTTGGTCTTTCCGGTGCCCTCATGGGCAGCATTCTCCGCTTTAATAGCGTTGGTGCCCAAAGCGCCACGCCTGAAGGCCGCGAATGGGGCTGGAGCCTCACCAAGCCAGAATGGCTGGACGTAGATCTCAGCGGCGTTACCCTGAGTGCAGTGATGGATGCCGATGGCACAGGTGCACCGTTTACCCAGGCTGTTTGCGATTTCTTTGCCGAGCAAACCGGCGCCACCATCAACTTCATCAAGGGTGCCGAATCGGCAACCGATCGCCTGACCTACTACACCCAGACTCTGAATGCCCAGGCGTCTGACTTCGATATCTTCCAGGTCGATGTCATTTGGCCAGGTATCCTCGCAGTACACGCCGAGGATCTCACTGATATCGCTAGTGAGCTTGCTGAAGTAGGCAACACCTTCTTCGAGCGCATCCTCACCAACAACCGTATCAACGATGTGCAGGTTTCGCTGCCGCTCTTCACAGATGCCGGTATGCTCTACACTCGCACCGACCTGCTTGAGAAGTACGGCGCCAGCGCCCCAACCACTTGGGCCGAGCTTGAAGAAGCCGCCGCTGCGATTCAGGAAGGCGAAGTTGGCGATGGTAACGGTAACTTCGTGGGCTACACCTTCCAGGGTGCGGCATACGAAGGCCTCACATGCAATGCACTCGAGTGGGTGTACTCCAATGGTGGTGGCACATTCATCGAGGAAGATGGCACCGTCACCGCCAGTAGTGACCAGGCCAAGGCCGCTGTTGAGCGCGCCATGGGTTGGGTTGGGACGATCTCCCCAAGCGCCGTTACCAGCTACATGGAAGAAGACGGTCGCCAGGTATGGCAGGGTGGCAACAACGCCTTCCATCGCAACTGGCCATACGTGTACGCCATCAGCCAGGCCGATGACAGCGACCTGAAGGACAAGTTCAGCGTTGGCCTGCTGCCGAAGGGCGATGGCGAAGGCGCCGACAATGCCGCCACCCTCGGTGGTTGGAACATGATGGTATCCAAGTACAGCCAGAACATCGATGCCGCCAAGGTGTTTGCCAAGTACATGTGCTCGTTCGAAGTGCAGAAGAGCCGCTCGATTGAGCGCTCACTGAACCCGACGATCGCCGAAGTGTACGAAGATCCCGACGTACTCGCCGCCAACCCATACCAGGCAGACTTCTACCCGGTATTCGATGGCGGTTCGGTCGCCCGTCCATCCTCGGTTACGGCCGATCTGTACAACGATGCTTCAGTCGCTATCTTCACGGTGGTGAACGAACTGCTCAGTGGCCAGCAGGACGACGTGTCTGCTGCCATGGATGGCTTGGCCTCCGAGCTCGAAGAGATCATGCAGGACGTCTAGCCCTCGCGGTGAGTGACGTGTAAGCGTGCAGGCGTAGGCCCCGGGAAGTGAATAGATCACTCTCGGGGCCGCGTCATCTTTAGTATGGGGAAAGGGGGATGATATGGCGTCTGGCGATGGCATGATGGATCGCATGGCCCCACCACGAGTAACCAGGTTTACCGCGCCACCAACACGGGCCGGCCGAGATCAGGAACGCCTTGGTTGGATGCTGATTCTTCCAACGATACTTGTGGTTATCGGTATTGCTATTTATCCACTGCTCGAATCGTTCCGACTTAGTTTCACCAACTATCGTTCCAGCCGACCAGATCGCTGGTCGTACATTGGTATCGAGAATTACAAAGATATCCTGGGTGATTCCACCTTCCACACCTCGCTGTGGAACACCATTGTCTTCACCGCCTCCTCGGTGGCGCTCGAGACCGTGCTCGGCATGATCGTTGCCCTCACCATTCACTCCAACTTCAAGGGGCGAGGTGCGGTACGTACATCCATGCTCGTGCCGTGGGCCATTCCAACGGTCGTGAGTTCGCTGCTGTGGTCATGGATGTTCCACGACAACTTCGGAATTATCAATAACCTGTTGGTTGATCTTGGTTTCACCCGCTTCCACATGTTCAATTGGGTCGGCGATCCCTCCACGGCGCTCTTCTCGGTAGTGATGGTGGATGTGTGGAAAACCACACCCTTCATGGCCTTGCTGTTGTTGGCGGGTTTGCAGGTGATTCCCGAGGACGTGTACGAATCGTCGCGGGTGGATGGAGCTACCAAGTGGCAGCAGTTCTGGCAGATAACCATGCCATTGCTGAAGCCGGCTCTCCTAGTAGCGCTTATCTTCCGAACCATGGCTTCCTTCCGGGTGTTCGATATGATCTTCGTTATGAACGGTTACAACACCAGCACGATGTCGGTTTCGGTGTTTGCCCACCAGGAACTAATGGCGAAACAACGGCTCGGCTTTGGTTCGGCTGTTTCTGTGATCATCTTTGTCTGTATCGCCCTCATGGTTGTTGGATATACCCGGATGATCAAGGTGGAGGAGCAATAACATGGAGTATGAAATTAAGACTTCTCCAGAGGAGTTGGATCGTCTCCGCGCCACCGGCGGTAGTGGATCTGGTGCCCGGCGGACACCACTGGCGATCTTGGGGAAGGTAGGATTTATCATCCTTATCTTCATCATTCTGTTGTACACACTGTTCCCATTCTATTGGGCAATCGTTTCGAGCCTGAAAACCACGCAGGAAATCGTGCGGCCGAATCCGACGATGTGGCCAATGGAGCCGACGCTGGAGAACTACCGTACGGTCTTCAAGGATGCGTCGTTCATGCGGGCGTTGGCGAACTCGGCAATCATCTCGACCTCGGTCGTGATCCTGTCGTTGGTGTTCGGTACCCTCACCGCCTACGCGATGGCGCGCTTGCGCTTCCGGGGACGCGTGTTCTTCATGTACCTCATCCTGAGCATGACGATGTTCCCGGGTATCGCTATCATCGGTGCGTTGTTCACGATCATGCGTCGGTTCAACGCCTACGATACGATCTGGGGACTGGTGATCGTGTATCTCAGCTTTGCCCTGCCGTTTACGGTATGGGTGCTGGCTAACTTCTTCCGCGCCATGCCGCCGGACCTCGAACAGGCCGCGCTGGTGGATGGTGCTACCCAAATGGTGGCATTGCGGCAGATTCTGCTGCCGTTGGCCGTGCCTGGCATGGTTACAACTGGCCTGCTGGCATTCATCGAAGCCTGGTCCGAATTCCTGTACGCTCGTACCTTCACCATCAGCGAGAAGGCCAAAACCGTGCAAATCGCAATTTCGGACTTCACGGGTAATACCCAGTTCGAAGTACCTTTCGGCACCCGCATGGCTGCCGCAGTGGTAGTAACCATTCCGCTACTTGTTGGCGTCATGCTGGTGCAGAAGCGCATCATCGCCGGTATGACGGCAGGTGCCGTGAAGGGCTAGCCTCCTGCTTCCTCATGCATCAACAAACGAGCACGGATCATGCGATCCGGGCTCGTTTGCGTTTGTGTTGGTTACGCACACATTATTCGGGGATGCGGAAATCTTCCATTAACAACTGCAAACTGCGCACACCCTGATAGGTGTTCACGCCAAGTTCGCCGCATACATCCACATGCGTGGCCCCGACCAGTTCTCCCGAGCGGTGCGCTCCACCCCACATGATGGCCTGCAGTTCCTTGCCGCGCGTGCCCAGCGTGAGTTTGAGGTGCGATTTATCTTTGCCCATCGTGTTCACGTAGAGCAACCGAGCTTTGGGCACGCCGAAGGTCGGCAACTTGTTGCCATGACCAAACGGGGCTAGCGCCTCCAAATCATCGATGATCGAAAGCCGGAACGCCTGCTCCGGCAACCATGCATCCAGGTTCACCGTGGGTGGCTGCGGCAGGTTCAGGCCAGGTCGGGAAGCGGCGGCGGTGATGGTATCCACAAATGCATGATAGTTGGCCGTCGGCAAGGTGAGACCGGCCGCACCTGCGTGGCCGCCGAACCGGGTGAGGAGTCCATCGGCCTCGGCAATCAGGTTCAAGAGGTTGATGCCGGGAACCGATCGGCCTGAACCGGTGAGCACGTCGCCCTGCTGCTGCATCACGATGGCGGGGATTCCCAGCCGCTCGGTGATCTTGCTGGCGATAGGGCCCACCAGGCCGGTGCTCCAGTGCTCACCATGGAGGGCGATGATGGGGAGCGATTCCCAATCCGGCGTATTGAGGATTTTTTGCGCCACCTCGCGCATGATCTGTTCGGTTTGTGCCTTGCGATTCGCGTTGCATTGTTCCACGAACAACCCGTAGTGATTGGCGGTGTCGTCATCTTCCGCCATCAACATCCGCAACGCTTTTTCCGCCGAAGCAACCCGGCCGGTGGCATTCAGGCGGGGACCAAGCCGAAACGAGATATCGCTGGTGGAGACCGCATGCAGGTCCACCTCGCTAAAGCGGGCCAGGGCCCGCACGCCGGGTCGATTGCTGGTGTGCAACCGTTCCATACC
>DJVD01000205.1:0-679 GCA_002440805.1 Chloroflexi bacterium UBA6265 | reverse complement strand
TTGGGATTGACGATGATGCACTCGGCCGGTGCGTCACTCACCTCGTGGTGATCCAGCACGATCACATCCATGCCCAGTTGCTGTGCCAGGGCGATCATCTGACGATCGTTGGTGCCGGTATCGACCGCGATCAGCAATGTGCAGCCTGCATCGGCAAGCAGGCGCACGCCACGTTCGCTAACGCCATAGCCATCCTTGCGATCGGGCACAAACGGCGTCACCGTACCGGCGGGCATTGCTGATCGCAGCGCCCGGGTGAGCAGGGTCGTGCTGGTAATACCATCGGCATCGTAATCACCAAAGATACCGATGTGTTCGTTGGCATGTATCGCTGCCACCGTGCGATCCAGTGCTGCCTCGATATTGGGTAACGCACGGTAATCGAGCGCGGTAGGATCGCTGCGATCAAGCGCGCGGGCGGCAGCCTCCGGGGTGCGAGCCCCGCGCCGGTAGAGCAGGGATGCCACGAGCCGATGGCTATGCAGTTGGGACCAATCGAACGTTGCCGGAATCGGCTCCGGCTCGATCCAGATGGGGCGCTTTCGGGGCAGGACACTAAGCGGCATGCAGAAACTCGCATCTCGTTAACAACATGGGCCATCGGCCCAAAGCACTATCAGAGCATACAACGGAAACGGCGAGAGCCACCCGCATGGGTGGCTCTCGCCGTTTCCGTTGT
>DJVD01000125.1 GCA_002440805.1 Chloroflexi bacterium UBA6265 | reverse complement strand
GCGCGAATGTAGATTGCGACGGGGGATCCGCCGGAATCAGCTGCCGGCTGGCAACCGGCGCTGAGGAAAAGCAGCAACTGCACTTCACCACTCGGACTGGTATTTGGCAGCGCGATTGATTCGCTGGCCAGGGTAGGATCGCTGCCATCGGCGGTGCGTGGTAACAGGCCGGGGAACTCATCCGGTATCAGCGCGGCAATCGCATCGGACAACTGGATGCCTTCGCCGATCGTCGGCGCCCGGCTGCTGAGCAGCACAAAACCGATGCGGCAGGTTTCCGAGTTCGCATATGGATCAAGCACCCGATGAAGTTCATCGCGGGCCTCGTTGAGGGCATCATCGTCGCCCTGAATCACGCCATCGAGGTCGACCTGGATCGTTTGCGGCACCGCGTTCGGATCGAGCGTGTTCAATTGCGCCTGTTCCTGCGCCTGCAGCACCTCGTTATTGGCGGCATCGGTTGTCGCAATCGCACTGTCTGAAGTGGCCACCGCCATGCCCTGGGATTGCTGAAGCGCCACGATCGTGGCCTGCGAATCCGATCCCGTTTGTGCATTCTGGGTGGCAGCAGCCCGCAATTCCGCCTGTTCGGTGGACTGTGCCTGCAGTTGACCGGCAACATTGGTCGCTTCCGCCACGGTGGTGGCGTACTCGCTATTCAAATCATCCTGGCTGGCAGCATTCTGCGCTTGCTGGGTGCTGAGCGCTTCGATCGTAGCCTGGGCGACCACCGCCTGGTTAGTGGCATCAGCATCGGCAGTGGCGCGTTGGGATGCGCTCATCGCATCCCGGGTGGCAAGCGCATCGGCAGTCGATTGGGCTCGGAGGTTGGCATTCTCACTTTCGGCCAGGTCGCTCTCCAGCGCCACCACCGTTTGCTGGTTCTGCACCTGGTTCGAGGCAATCTCGCTTTCCGCCGTGGCGAAATAATCGGGCATCGGTGTGGGCGTCGGGATCGGCGGACCTTCGCCTACCGTATTCGCGACGAGGAAGAGCAGCGACAACCCGAGCAGCAAATCGGCAAACAGCCAGCCGCCCAACGTGATCATGTCGCGCCGGGTGCGACGCTTACGCTTGTAAGGGTGCATGTGGGCCTCCGGTCAGGTGATGGCAAGGATGCGGTGATTCCATGACCGTCACGAACGCGTTCGGCTCCAGCGGGCGGGCGCCGGGGTGGATGGGGAGTCGCCCTCGGGCTCGGTACGCTCACTGCGAATCGATCCCGGCTGCTGGGCAATCAGGTGATTGAGTGAATTGGCCAACGTATCAAGCCGTTGCAGCAAGTGCTGCACGCCGTCATTTACTTCACGCTGCCGTTGAGTAGTACTCATGGCGATTCCGCCTATCTCCCGTGCCAGCGCGCCCAGGTCCTGGCCACTCTCCGCCTGCTTTTGCAGCATCGCGGTCATGGCCTGAAGTTGCTGGGCATTCTGTTGCCCGACGTTGGCGAATTCCTGCTGCAGTTTGACGAGGCCATTGCCGATATCCGCCAATTGCCGCACGGTTTGGGCGCTCTGGGTATCGGTGGCGCGGATGGATTCGGTGAGAGATGTGCTGGCCACATTCTGTGCCGAGATCACTTCGTCGATCTTTGCCTGACTGGCTGAAACCTCCTGTGCGATGGTGCTGGCGTTCTGCACCGCCTGCATCGCCAGCTGCCCGGCCGCACTCGCCCGCTCGGCCCCGGTAATCGTTTTCTCTGCTGTCTCGCTCAGGCGGGCGGCGGTTTGCGCCAACTGCCGGGTTGCAGCCTGGTCGTTCTGGATGGCCGACGAGGTGAGTCGCTCGAGGTTGGTCACCGCTGTGAGCAACGATCGTTGCTGCTCGGATGATGTTGCCAAATCGCTTCCCAGGTCCTGCAGGGATCGCTCCAGCCCATGGCTGACATCGCGCAATGCTGCCAGCAGGCGATGCATCTCTTCCGCGCCCGAACGCATGCCGGTGGCAAACACACCGAAATCTGTGAACTCCTTTTCGCGGCGACTGGCGAGCATCTCCATCCGGTCATGCTCAACCTGCAATTGGTTCAGCAGGGCTTGCGAGCTCTCTTCGAAACTATCGGCCATGCGTTCTACCGCGTCGGCGAGGCGCACCGGTCGCGATGAGCGATCCGTCGCCAGCAGCACGCTCGCCTCGGCAAGCGCATTATCCATCTCGGCCTGGAACAGGCTGGTGGTGTCGGCGATCATATCTTCCTGCTCTTCACGTCGACCGTGAGCGTAGAACGTGAGCAGGATAATGATGCCGATCAGGATGGCGTCCAGGAAGGCGACGTGGGAGAGGGTGGGCGAAAGCCAACTTGTCGTGCCTTCGAAACCGTTCTGCCACAGCACCAGGAACGGAGTGGCCGATTCGGGGTTGGCTTCGATGTAGTTGCCGTAGTTGCGTACCGCTTCGCCCAGTGCGAACCACGTGAGCAGGATCGGCACCAGGACCAACACGTTGCGCAGCTTGTCGGCCAGTTCAATCCGCTTCGGCGCGTAGCCACCCTCGTGCTTCACGGCGAATGCGTGCGAAAGGCGATCGGTGTTGAACGCGCGACGAAGATCGACATCACTCCAGCGCTGACGACCGTTCTCGCTGGAGATCGCATTCGCCAAATCGCTCAGTCGGCGCGATGATCGCTCATCAACGTCCTCAAGCAGGGAGGAGATATCCTTGATTTGCCGGGAAATTTCGGGCGCTGGCGCATTGAATGCCGGAGGCGCACCAGTACCAGATCGCCAACTGTTTTCTGTGAGTGGGGAACGCGCCGTTAAGTCGGACGTTTTATCATTAGTCGAAGATCGCATGGGCAAATACATCTGCCTTTCGGTGACCGCGATCAGTCCCATGATATGGTTAGAAAGCGTCGATGCCGGGACTGTACATTCACTTTACCACTTCCGTCCAGCAACGTTAGCGGTTATACGTACGCGGGAGATGACCAGGAAAGGACACCGTGGAGAGCCGATCTCGCTTATCAAACGCCTTGCTCGCCAATCGGGTTCCGGAGCTTCATGTCGGCGGATATGAATCAGTTCACGATCGCGATGGTGATGCCCTGATTCGGGCGGGTTCCTCCGCTATGGTGGCATGCCTGGAGGATAGCACCGGCGCACGCTTTGCGCTCCGGGTTGCCAACGAATTTGGCAGCGGTATTTTTTGGGAACGCCATTACCGCAGCATGGAAGAAACACTGCCTCATTCTGCTCGCAATTACTTTCCCCGGCAAATCACCCCAATGCAGGGTGGCATCACCCTGGTGGGCCGCAAAATGCCTTCGGTGATGATGGAATGGATTGAGGGTCCCACCCTGTTCCAGGCCATCGACCGTGCCGCCGCCCGTGGCAACCAGCATGTTCTCGATGCGATTTCTGCCGCCTTGCGCGATCTCTCCATTGGCTTGCGAGACAGTCGCATCACCCACGGCGATCTCTCGCCGGATAACATCATGCTGCGCTCCAACGGCGATGTTGTATGTGTCGATCTGGACACCCTGGAATGGCCGGGGGCGCGCAAGCGCGTTCATGATGTTGAGGAACATGCCTATCGACATCCGCGCCGCAGTGGCACACCAGCCCACCAGGATGCTTTTTCACTGCTGGTGATGTTTGTCTCCACGATGTTGCTCCACGATGCGCCAGACCTGCGGCAGAAATTTGGCCAACACAGCGATGAACCGAACGGTGCACTGCTATTCGGCGTGTGGGATCTGCGCGATGTGCGCAATTCCGAGGTGATGATCGCGGTACGGCAGCGAGTGAGCGAACGAGGACGAGCGCTGCTTGGGCTTTTGCAACAAGCCTGTGAGGCAGAAGCCTTTCGCGCCCAGCAATTGCTTGATGANNGCCGTCGATCCTGACATCCGCCCAGCCCGAACCCAAGCCCGAAGATCTCGATATCGCCGCTGCAGTGCATAAACTGCGCCAGTTATACGGGCAAAGTGCGCCGGAGCAGAACCGCGGTCCGCAGGGCTATGCAGATACATGGCCGGAGCCCAAATCTCCTGCAGAAGAATCGCGACCGCCGTTCACCCCGCTCTGGGATGGGGAGCCCGAACCTCATGCTCCTGCAGAGGTGGTGAAACGGCCGCTGGAGCGGCTGACACGTCGGCCGCTGCGGGATACCAGCAAGATCCTTGACGATGAGGCGAGGGCGGCTCGCGAGGTGGATCGTGAGATTGTGGCCCTGGCCCGCAATCACGATGACGCCCGTATCCTGGAGCTTCAGGCCGATGCGGTGAGCCGTAACCTGGTGCTGGATGAATCCACACGGCGGTTGATTCGGCTCGCGCAGGATCGTGCCCAGGTGCGTACTCGCCTGGAGAAAGCGCTGGCGATCAATGATCGGCGGGAGTTGGCCGATTTGGCCGTGTCCGGTGAGCTTGCCTTGCTGGGTGATACCACGCGTGAATCGCTGGTAAAGGTGCTGCAGGCCCTGGAGTGGCCATCGCTGTTGCGGGCATTGGAAACCGACGACGATACCCTCATCATGCTCTGGTTCGATAAAGAGGTGTTTGAGGACGAGCGTTCACTTCCCCACGCCATGCGCGCCCGGATTCAGTTGGCGCAGCAGCGGCTGAAGTGGCTGGATGATGTGCGCGAACAACTGCGACTGCGCAATGCCGAGGCTCTGGAGCCATTGGTGACCAACGAGCCGGAGGGCGGTCGGCAGCGATTGGGCAGTTCCGAGCGTGCCCGCGTGCGTGAGTTGATCGATCGTCGCCGCGCACTGGGTGAATTGGAACGATCAATCCGTTCTGGCAATACACCACGCGTGGTTTCGGCTTTGGCAGTGGTTGAGAAGACCGGTGCCGTTATTGAAGATCCGATCCTGTGGCGATCGGTGCGTCGTATTGTCGAACGCGCCGATCTGGTGAAGGCAGCCATCGATGCGGCCGCGAAAAATCCACCGGACGATCGCTCGCTGGCAGCGCTGGTGCCCTTGCTGAAGGAGCACGGGATCGCCCACGATCCGGCGTTGCGCGGCGAGTACAGCCTTGATCGACTGGAAGCGATCATCATCCGCGGTGCCGCCGTACGCCGGATTCGCCGCGGGATCGATCATGATGACGATCGTG
>DJVD01000303.1:1508-14570 GCA_002440805.1 Chloroflexi bacterium UBA6265 | reverse complement strand
GGAGGCAGCCGCTGACGCGATCATCGGATCGACCACGCCTTCAACGGATTCGGTAGCAATACCGGCGTTGCTATCACTAAAGCGACCGGCTTGTTCCGCATCCGGGGTTGCATCGACAACAGGTTCCACCGGTGCCACGTCACGAGACGGAGTAACGGTCATGGCTTCCGGAGCCGCTTCGCCCCAGGCAAAGCGATTCGAGCGCAGTGTATCCGTGCCCCAACTGGTGGTTGCATCAGATGCGGTTGCGGATTCCGCCGAGTCGGCCTCAGGGGCCGCTTCAGGCAGGTTCGGCTCCACGGCTACGGTTTCCGGTGCCGACGGCGTTTGCACGTCGTCGCTGGATTCCGGTGTTGGCGAGCCCCACTCAAATCGCCGTGATCGCAGCGAGTTCGAGATCGAGGTATCGGCTGCAACCGTATTCACCCCGATCGGCTCCGTCACTTCATGACTGCCGTTAGGTGCGGCGTTGGCTGTTTTGCCCAACTCCACGCCGACAATCGGGGCGAGCGTGCGCTCTACCGTACTCATCAGCTTGTCGGTAAACCCACCGCTGGCGGCAGCGGGCGCATCATGTGGTGTGCTCATCGGACCGGGCGACAGTTTGCCGCGCAGTTCCTGGCCGCTCATGGGTGTTTTCCACATGGCGTAGGCTGCACCAGCCACGGCGCCGAGCACGGTGCCAAAAATCCAACTCTTGTTGCTGTTTGTTCGTTTCGCCACTGCGAATCCTTCCTCGTACTATCATCGTGATGGCAGGCCGTACGAATGTACCGGTTGCCATCCACGTAGTATCCGATAGTCCCTCAGTCTATCGCCATTTGCGTGCCACGCCGTACCGCCGGAGAGCCCTTTTGTGACATCGCGTCCCAATTCCCCTGTTCACGACATCATTGCCGAGGCCATTCGCCAGCACGGCCCGATGCCATTTGCGCGTTTTATGGACCTTGCGCTCTATCATCCCGAGCACGGCTACTATCGCCAGCCGCAACGCAAACCCGGTCGAGGTGGCGATTTTATTACCTCCCCAGAGTTGCATCCCTTTTTCGGCAACACCCTTGCCCGGCAGGTAGCGGAAACGTGGGATGCCCTTGGCCAGCCGCACCACCTCGTGGTGCGCGAGCATGGCGCCTCCAGCGGTGGCCTGGCCTACGACATCCTGGTGGCGCTGCATGAGAAGGCGCCCGACGTGCTGGCAGCGGTCGACTATCGCCTCATCGATGTGAACACGCATCGGTTGGAAGAGGCGATCGCCGCAATGGTCGAGGTCGGTTTTGGTGACCGGGTTCGCGCCGAGCATCCGGATGCGCTGGGGCCCGAATCGGGGATGGTGATCGCCAACGAGGTGGCCGATGCCCTGCCAGTGCACCGGTACCTGGTGCGAGATGATGCCATTCGCGAGGTGCGAGTGGGACTCGATGATGCCAATGGGTTTTTCGATGTGGAAGCCGATCCCGATCCGGCCATACTGGCCGCAATCCAGGCCCATTTCTCCCGCCACCATGTGACGCTGCCCGATGGCGCCCGTTTCGAGTTCTCACCCGCTGCGGCTCGGTGGATGGATTCGGTAGCCGCAAACCTCACCGCCGGCATCGCGATCGTGATCGACTATGGCTACGATGCTCCCACGCTCTACCGCGATCATCGATTGCAGGGCACCGTACGTGGCTACTGGCAGCACTCGGCCACGGATGATCCCTACATTCGCGTTGGCGAGCAGGACCTGACCGCACACGTCGATTTCAGCCTGCTGGCAAATACGGCAGTCGAATCGGGCATGACGGTGCTGGGCATCACAACCCAGGGCGAATACCTTACCCGGCTGGGACTCGGCGAATGGCTGATGGAATTGCAGCAGCAACCGGATGTGGTTTACGAGGAATACGCCCTGGCCCAGCGCGCCACCATGCGATTGATCGATCCCACGGGCCTCGGGCGGTTCGGCGTGCTTGGCCTGGCGAAGGGACTGCCGGCCGATTTTCGCGCCCTGGGGTTCTCGCCTCGGACGATCGAAGAGGAATTGGCAGCCTTGTAATCCCGCCCTTGCGGGCGGGATCGTCGTGATGACAGGGCCGAGGCATCAAGCCGCGCCTGCTGCCGCTATTTCAGGTCTTTCGCCCAGAATGGGGCCTTGAGGAGTGGTGCCAGCAGGCAGAAGTTCAGCGCCCCGGCAGCAATCGGCACCAGGCCAATCACTTCCAGCACGTAGCCGGCCGGCTTATCCATGACAACGCCGATCCAAATCAGGATAAGGCCGAGGGCGATGCGGATACCTCGTCCCGCAGGGGTGGCCATAAAGCGCGCGATGTCCATCTGTTCTCTCCTCCAAATTATCGACATAACCCATGACTTCCTCGATTATTCCTCAGCGCGTATCTGAATGCAATACACAATAGGGCCAGGTTCGGCATGACTGTTCCACGTTTTGCAGGAAGCGAATTACTCCACGAGCGCGGGATGCGAACCTTGCGCCGGCACAGGCATCGCGCCGACTGCAATATCGGAGAAGCATCAGCCTGGTTACCAACCTATAGTGCGATGGACGTCCATATTTTCATTTTCTCAGGAGGTTTCCATGAGCACTATTCCGGCGCCTACCAGTTGGCCAGAAGTCGTATCCCAGGAGGAATGGAATCGGGTGCAGGCCCGCCATCTCAAGCTGGAGAAGGCCCTCACGCGCATGCGCGATGCCGTTTCCGCCAGCCGCAAGCGCCTGCCAATGGTGGAAATCACCACACCCTACGTCTTCGCGGGTGAGGAGGGATCGGCCACACTGCTCGACCTGTTCAATGGGCATCGCCAACTGATCCTGCAGCACTTCATGTTCCACCCCGATTGGGATGAGGGCTGCACGGGGTGCAGCATGATGGCCGATCACATCGGCCCGCTCGCCCACATGCAGGCGCGTGACACCACGTATGTGGCGGTGGCGCGGGCCCCATTCGCCAAACTCGCCGGCTTCCGCCAGCGTATGGGCTGGGAATTCCCGTTTTACTCATCACATGGCACCAGCTTCAATGAGGATTTCGGTGTCACCGTGGATGACAACGAGGATCAGGGCATGAGCTTCCTCGTTCGCGATGGCGATCGGGTGTTCCGCACGCACTTCACCACCGGTCGCGGGGTGGAGGATGCCATCAGTACCTTCGTCTTGCTCGATCACACCGTGTTCGGGCGACAGGAGCGGTTTGAGGACGCACCTGCTGGCTGGCCGCAAACCGAGATGTACAACTGGTGGAACCTGCACGACCGCTATGAGGCGGAACCGGCCACCACCACCAGCCATCACTAGCCCCGGACCCCAACCCCCAACGACCGCCCACGTTATCCAGCGTGGGCGGTCGTTTTGCGTGCGCCATCGAGGCAGAACGGTGCCCTTGACAATCCCTTAACACTGTACGTATAGAACGGGTGTTCCATTTTCGATCGGATTGTGCTACAGTGGCGCGACGACAACATTCGATCAGTGATACGGATAGCTCTATGGAACTACAGCTTGCTCCCGCATCCGACGATATCCTCATCGATCACACCCGCATGGTCGAACGTGTGGTAATGGCCATGCGTGCTGAAACCGAACCGCTGGCGCTGACCGATTACGCCGAAATCGCAGGTTTGAGTCCGTTTTACTTCAATCGGATCTTCCGCCAGATCATCGGCATCCCGCCCGGCGAATTTGCCACCAGCCTGCGGTTCGAGCGTGCCAAGCAGTTGCTGCTCACCACGTCGGCCAGCGTCACCGAGATCTGTTTCGAGGTGGGGTACGAAAGCCTGGGCACGTTCAGCACCCGGTTCAAGAACCTGGTGGGTGTGACCCCTGCTGCCTTTCGCAACCTGCCCGATGCCGTGGCCGAAATGGATTTCAGCCAGTCGATTTTCAGGGTAGACCCGCGGAAGTTGCATATTCGCGGCAAGATCGAGGGCACGATGACGTTCCCCGACGAGCGCCGTGCCAGCATTTTCGTTGGCGTGTTCCCCTCCGCCCTTGCCGTTTCCAGCCCCATCGTCGGGCGGATGCTCACCGAAGTGGGCCCGTTCGAGTTGCCCTATGTGCCCTATGGGAACTGGGTATTGCTGGCCGCTGCCCTGCCGCAAGTGACCGATCCGCTGGAGCATCTGCTTCCGGCAAACCAGTTGCTGGTGGCTGCCTCACCACTATTCCGGCTGCAACCAGGTGAGGAAACCGTGGCGCTGCATCTCGAGTTCCGCGAGCCACATCCGCTGGAGCCACCGGTGGTTACCGCCTTGCCCACGTTGCTGTTGGCCTAATTCTCCCGGGATTGATCTCGCAGGCGTTCGGTGGCTTGCACCAACTGGTACACCGTGTGGCGCATTTGCGATAGCACGGTGTCGGTGGAGATCGCCGCCAAATTGTCGCCACCTTCGTCTGCGGTAATCGTAAGCCCGTGGGGTATGATGGTTGCGCCCATCACCCGGGTGACGAAAACCAGCGAGTTAATCGTGTTCATCTGGCCATAGTAGCCAAAGCTGGCCAGCGCCACGGGGCGACCATCGAAGTACACCCCCGGTTCGCCATGGGCGAGATGCAGGGAGTCCAGCATATTCTTCAGGGCACCGCTGAGGCTGCCGAGATAGGTGGGCGAGCAGATGATGAAGCCGTCGGCCCATTTCATTTGCTCGATCAGCCAGAGGAGTTTCTCCGGTTGCTCCGCAATCGGGATGTCCTGGTTGAAGATAGGCAGGTTCATTGAGTGCACATCGGCCATGCGGGTTTCGGCGCCGAGATCGCCGGCCATGGCCAGCATCATCTCCAGCACACGTTTGTTGATCGATCCGGCTCGTACCGAGCCGCCCATCCCCAGGATTCGTACCGGTGCACTCATCGGCTCGCTCCCACGGGTGGACGAGGTGGGATATGCGGGGCCAAATGGGGTTGTCGCAACTGAGCGGCGAACCGCATCAGTTCGGCCACCATTTCGTCCATCCTGTTCAGCACGCGTTCGTCATCAATGCTCACCGTCTCGCGGTTGACTGCCCGCTCCGGGACGGCGATATGGGTCGGAACGGTGATGCCCTTGAGGCCGCGCACCACCTGGGTGAGGCCGCTGAGCACGCCCATGCTGGTCATGCCGCCATAGGCCATGAGCGCCACCGGCTTGCCGCCGAGGTAAGGTGGTTTATCCCAACCAAGGAAAATCAGCATATCCAGCAGGTTCTTGATCGCGCCGCTCATGGTGCCGTGATAGGTGGGTGAGCAGATGATGAGGCCATCGGCCTGGCGAATTTGGTCAAGCAGCCACGGCAGCGTGGGCGGATATTGCTCCAGCTTCCAGTCGGTGCGGAACATGGGCAGGTCCAGGTCGTAGATGGTGGCCCGCACCACGTCGGCTCCGGCGGCATGCGCCTTCTCCAGCGCGATATCCATGGGCACCAGGCTCCAGCTTTTCTCGCTGGTGGTGCCGCCAATGGCGAGGATCTTCACCGGCGGCGGAGCATCGTCCTGGTAAATGGTGGGGCCTTCGATGCCCATTTCCTGCATGTACCACGCCGGATCGGGCGCGCGGTTCATCACATCCAGCGCGGAGGCGTTTGCCGGTTGGGCTTCGGTGGTATTCGGCTGTCGTTTGGCAGGGTTGCTCATTCGGTTCTCGTTCGGCGCGTTGGCGATGGTGTGAACGCGCATGCCAACACATCACGGGGCCCTGGAGGTCATCATACCCCCGAGGGCTGGAGTGATTTTAGTCGATGGTGCGCATTGGTGTCCCAAACCACAGGTACACCGCGTACAGCAGCACGATCAGGCCATTCATGGCAACAGCCAGTTGCAGGCCGACGACGTTTGCCATCGCCCCGGCCAACATGCCGCCAGCTGGACTAAGGCCCCAGATCGTGGAGTAAGCCGCCATCACCCGCCCGCGGAATTTCTCATCCACTTTCATCTGGATCAGCGTGTCGTTCAGGGTGGCGGCGGTGCCATAACCGAACCCCACCAGGGCAATCGTCACCAGGCTGAGCCAGAAGGCCGAACTGAGGCCATAGACCATGATCATGAAGGCGAGGAACGATACCCCGATGAGCACGATACGGCCCCGATTGGGCCAGCTGTTGAGGCGGGTCACGATCAATGTGCCGGTCAGCGAACCCACACCGGCGGCGGTCATCAGCCAGCCCAGCCCTTCCGGACCGAGATGAAGCACATCGCGGGCGATGGCCGGCGTCATGGTGAGGTAGCTCATGCCGATGATGATCGGGAAGAGATCGATGCCGATCATGGTGCGAATCTCAACCGTATTCCAGATGTAACGATAGCCTTCCACCAGTGTCTGGAATGGCCGCTCGGTAATGACGCCCCTGGCAGGCGCAGCGGGTACCATCGCGGCCATGCTGAACAGCATGATCAGGAACGGCACTGTGGCGATACCGGAAAGGCCAAAGCTGGCCGCCATGCCGACAAGTGCAATCATCCATCCGGCGAGTGCCGGCCCGACGACGCGGGCACCATTGAAGGCGGCGGCATGCACGGCAATCGCGCTGGGCAGTTCACGCCGGCTTACCAGCATCGGCAAAATACTCAGGCGTGCCGGCCAATCGAATGATGCGGTGGCACCCACGATCACCGAGATCACCACCAGCCAGGCGAAGGTGACGGTCTCGCTGTACACCAGCCAGCTCAGCAGCAACATGTTCAGCAACAGCACCAACTGCACGCCCATCAGCACCTTGCGGCGATTGAGCCGATCAAGATACGCCCCCGCCAATGGACCAAACACCAGCTGGGGCGCGCCTTGCACCACCCCGATCAGGCCCAGCTTGAAGGGATCGTCGGTGAGGTCGTACACCAGGTAGCCCATCGCCGTGATGCGCACCCACATACCGATGAGTGAGAACGAGACAGAGCCGACGTATTTGGCGAAGAAGGTGTTGTTCAGAGCTTCGAATGCGCCCGGTTTGGATTCGACATTGGCGGGAATAGGAGGATTGGCGCTATCGGTCATGTCATCCGGTTTCTGCAGGGGATCGCGGTTGGTGGCAAAGTGGCCTGCAGGCCATGATACTCGGCCCACCCAATGAAGGGAAAGATTCCGGCAACAGCAAAGGCCCGGAAATAGCACTGTTTCCGGGCCTTGGGGAGAGTGGGTGGTGTGTTACCACCGGTGTAATGTGTCGTCGTGGGTGCGGGAATCGCATCCCCACATCAGGCTTGCGATTGCTACCAGTGTAAGGATGCCGATAAACAAGAAGATGGTGAGCAGTTCCATGGTGTGGTCTCCTGGAACGCCGTGCCACCTGGAATGCCAGAATTAGTCCTTCGCAGGCAACTGGAGAATTGATGATTCCTTTGCGGTATTAATCACCACAGTTGTGCGATGGTCCACGATGCCTTCAATGGGCCGGATCTTCGCATTCAACAGGTCGTTAAACGCCTTCATATCCGCAACCCGCATTTTCAGCATCAGGCAATCGTCTCCCGCGGTTTCGTGAATCTCCATGATCTCGGGAATCTCGGCCAGCGCGGTCATGGCGCGCTGATGGCTATCGCCAAAGCCGGTGCGCACGCGAATAAACGCGGTCAGGCCTTGCCCGATTGCCTCAGGATTAATGCGGGCGTGATAGCCCTGAATCGTCCCCTTTTGTTCCAGCTTGCGAATCCGCTCCAGCACGGCGCTGGGAGCGATGCCGAGTGCGCGGGCAATCTCGGCATTGCTGGTACGGGCGTTCTCCTGAAGCATGGTGAGAATCACGGAATCAGTTGCATCTGGCATCATGTGGCGGCGCGTTCCTTTCCGTCTAAAGCAAGCGGTAGGGGACAGATGATCATACTGTGTACTTCGTATATTGCCTGACGAATCATCTGTTGTCAATCCTATTTTTGTGACGAATCATCTTCAATCTTGCCATCTTTGGACGTGATCATTCTGTTGGCGGACAAGGGCTCCCCCAATTGGGCGGTCTGGCTGGATCATACCCCAGCCTTGTTCGCATCCTCCGCAACATCGCATGCACAGGTGTGCAATCGCCAGTGTGCACGGGCCTGATTAACCCCGTGTTGATGCTGTGCCATGCGCGCCTCCCGACCATGGGGGTATCGGTGGTGCAACCAGGCACCACCGCACGTTCCCACGGAAGGAAACGCAGTCCATGGATGCCGCCAAACGGTACACGCTCGGGGCCGCCACGAATGTGGCCGATCTTCATCTCAATCGCGATTGGTTCCTCGAGGGCAATCGCGACCTCGAAATTGGCGATGCCGCCGATCCGCTGCTGCTGGACGATCGCGATGAGCAACAGCGCCGCGCCGACCAGATTAACCAGATGCTTGATGGCCATACTGGCCGACGCGGTGTGCATGGTCCATTCCGGGGCGTGCCCCTGAACTCGCCGGATCCGTTGTTCCAGCAGTTGGTGGCGAAGCGCTACAACCAGGCGATCGCGTTTACCGCCATGTTTGGCGGCTCGCACATGGTGATCCATAGCCCGTTCAACGGCTGGGTGAATCCGTTCACGTTTGGCGGCGATCCGGTGGAAATGGAGAAGAACATCGAGTTGATCGGTGCCACCCTCGCCGATGTGCTGCCTGTGGCCGAGGCAAACGGCGTGATGTTGGTGTTGGAGAATATCCACGATTTCAGCTGCTATCCGGTGCTGGCCGTGATGGAGGCGATTAATCACCCCAACCTGCGCCTGAGCCTGGATATCGGCCATTGCCAATTGCGCGTGCCGCAGGGAGGCATGCCGAACGACCAGTACATCCGTGATGCCGGCGCGTGGCTGGAGCATATTCACATCCAGGATAACGATGCCCTCAGCGATCGCCACTGGACGCCCGGGGACGGCCTGATCAACTTCGCCAGCATTTTCGAGGCGTTGCGCCAGGGCGAGCAAAACCCGCGCTTGATCATCGAGTTGAAGGACAAGACCGCCATCCAACGCGGTGCGGCGTTCCTCAACGAGCGCGGCTACAGCGAGTAACGCTCACCACACCTTGGGAGTGGTTCCGGTCGCAATCGATCTTCCCCCCACAGGATGGTGGCATGCAATCCTCCCTATTCGCCCGGGGGAATCACCCCCGGGCGTACCACCTCAATGTCGCTGGCTCAGACCCGGACACCGTACCCCAGTTTCGTGGTGCCTTCACACCAGCAACAGCGCATGGCAGAACTGGATGACATAACGCGCAGCGAGTGATATGCTGGGGCCCTACCACCATCAGGGGTACGTCCTGTCTTGCGTTCGCGTGTCACACCAGAGGAGGTTTCGATGTCTCTTTACCTCACCCGGTTCAGCTATACGCCTGCTACGTGGGCCAAGCTTATCGCCAATCCCGAGGATCGACGGGCGGCTGCCACGAACTACATCGAGGCCGTGGGAGGCTCGCTCCAGGGATTCTGGTATGCCCTCGGCGAGCACGATGCCTATGCGCTTTACGACGCACCGGACAACGTGGCAATGGCGGCCAATTCACTTGCCATCAGCGCCGGTGGAGCGCTGAGCTCGCTGGAAACGATTCCCCTGCTCACCGTCGAGGAGACCCTCGAAGCCCTTGGGAAAGCAGGATCGATCACCTACCGTCCGCCGGGAACTGAAGGGTAACGACTTTGAGATGTGGAGGAAGCCAGCGCTCCTCGGCAAGGTTCGCTGGTGATATGCACTGCTGAACAGCTACTCGCACATTGAGCAAAACCAACGACCCCCGGCGATCGCCGGGGGTCGTTGGTTTGTGGTGCTACCCCTTGATGCCGGATGTCACAAAGGCGTTGATGATCTGCTTCTGGAAAATGGCGTACACGATCAGCGGTGGCAGGGCGGCCATCGCGGCGGTGGCCATCATCGGCCCCCACATCTGGGCCGATTCGGCATTGCCGGTGAAGAACGGCATGCCAGTGGCCAGCGTGCGGTTCTCGAAGCCGCTCAGCACCAGCAACGGCCACAGGTACTGGTTCCAGGCGCCGAGGAAGGAGAGGATCGTCACCACGGCGATGGTTGGTTTTACATTCGGAATGATGATGTCCCAGAGGATGCGATACGTGCCGGCACCGTCGACGCGCCCCGCATCCACCAGTTCCTGCGGCAGTGTCATCATGTTCTGGCGCAGCAAAAACACGTAAAACGCAGTGCCGGGCAGGCTGGGAATGATCACGCCGATCCACGTATTGAGCCAGCCGAAGTGGTTGATCATCACGTAATTCGGTACGGTCGTGACCACACCCGGCACGATCATCGTCACCAACACCACCGCGAACAACAGCGGCTTGAACCGGAAGTGCAGCCGCGAGAACGCGTATGCGGCCGGCACGCTGATGAGTAACTTGCCAGCGGTGATGATGATGGAAAGGCCGAAGCTGTTCCACGTCCAGCGCAGCACCGGGAAGATATCGAGCGCGCGGGAGAAGTTGGCCCATTCCAGCGTGCGTGGCAGGATCTGGATATCTTTGGTGAAGATCTCATCGGCCGGTTTCAGCATGGTGCTGAACATCCACAGGAACGGGAACACCGTTGCCAGGCAGATCACGATCAGCACGATGTGCAGGCTCCACTTGCTGGCGTAGGACCCCAATCGTTGGCTATCCATAGTGCACAAACCTTTCGCCGAAGCGGAACTGCACCCAGGTGAGCAACGCGGTGGCGATGAACACGATCACGGACACAGCGCTGGCCGAGCCGATTTGGAAGAACACAAACCCCTGTTCATAGAGGTAGTAGACGATATTGGAGGTGCTGTTGAACGGGCCTCCATCGGTGAGCACATTGATCGCGCCGAATACATCGTCGTTCACCGAGATCACGGTGGTGACCAGCACGAAGAAGAAGGTGGGCGTAATCAACGGGAAGCGGATGGATTTCATGGTTTCCCAGTTGCTGGCGCCATCGATGGATGCCGCCTCGATCACATCGGTGGGCACCGCCTCCAGTGCTGCCAGATAGAGCAGCAGGTGGAAGCCGATGGTTTTCCACGAGGCCACGATCACGATCGACCAGATCGCCACATCGGGATCGGACAGCCAATTGATCCGCTCGAAACCGAAGTCGATCAGCACCTTGTTGAGCACGCCCTGCAGCGGATTGAAGATCCACAGCCACAGCACGGCCGCCACCGAATAGGCGATAACGGTGGGGGAGAACAGCACGAAGCGATAGGTGTTCTGCATTCTCGATTTGCGGATTGGCCACAACATCAGCGCCAACCCCAGCGGCAGGAAAACCTGGATCGGCACGAGGATGACGAAATACTTCCAGGTACCGTTCAGCGATTCCAGGAAGCGGCGATCGTTCCACATGCGGGTGAAATTATCGAACCCCACAAATGGCTTGTTGGCGGTGACGAAGTTCCAATCGAAAAAGCTGAGGTAAAACGAGTAAACCAGCGGCCAGTACACAAACAGCAGGATCAGGCTCACCAGCGGCAACAGCAGCATGTAGGGCGCCAGCGATTCCATTTGTTTGCCGATGCGGCCAGCGAGGCTGATGTGGGCCACATGAACCCGCTCGTGCTGGCGCGGCCTGGCGATTGTGGGCAGCGATGCCGAGGTGTTTTCCATACGCCCTCCCGTTGGGAAACGTTCATGCCCACAGGAGCCAGGCGGGTGGCCCGACTCCTGTGGTACGCGAAACAGCGGAAGCTAGTTGCCAACCAGGCTGTTGAGCTCGGCGGCAATTTGGGTGCAGCCTTCCTCGGCGGAGATGTTGTTGGTCCAGATGCGGGCCACGGTTTCGGCCCACATCGCGCCGTATTCGCCGCCGCGGGCGGTTGGCCACGGGGTTTCCGGCGTGATGCCTTCTTCGAGGTGGGCGTAGCTCGGCTCCTGGCCAGGCACAACCGGCATCTCGAGCGCGGTGGCGTTCATGTATCCGCGCTGGTTCCACAGTTCGTAGGCTTCCTTGGTGATGGAGAACTTGAGGTATTCCATCACGGCCTGCTGCTTCTCGGCATCTTGCGAGAACATGCCGAGGAACGATCCACCGCAGCTCATCTGGCGCGGCTTGCCGGTGAACACAGGGAAGGTGTGCGTTTCCATGTTGAACTGGCTCTGCTCGCGCAGGCCCTTCAGCGATGCCACCGAGGCGTAGAACACCGGCAGTGTGCCGCCGACGAAGCTGGCGCTGGCTTCGGCGCGGGTGGAACGATTGAGGATGCCCTCGCGATCAAGCTCGGCGATCTTGTCCATGGCGGCGATGGTTTCGGCGCTATCCATCACGAAGACGTTGTCGTCGTTCATCACGCGACCACCGTTGGATTGGGCGATGCCCTGGGCTGGCCACTGGCCATCGGTGAGATCCAGCAGCGGACCGCCGACATGCTCGCGCAAGGCCATGGCGGCATCGCCGAGCAGGAAGTCCCACTCGTTCAACACATCGTCCGGATTGATGCCGGCTTCATCGAAGAGATCGCGGTTCAGGTAGAGGATGGGGGTGGAGAAGGCGTACGGCATGCCCCACATCTGGTCATCTACCGTCACCAGCGGAATCACATCCGGGCGCAGGCCGGCCTGCAGGGCATCGATCTGGTCGCTCACCTCATTGAGGGGGCGCATGTTCAGGCCTTCGCGGGCCCAGTTGATGTTGGCCCACGGCACGGAGACGATATCCGGACCCTTGCCGGTGGCCATCTCGGCCTGGGTTTTCTGCAGCACTTCGGCGTAGCTGCCGGAATCGGTGCGGGAGACCACGCGGATGCCGGTTTCGGCCTCGTTGCTGTTGAAGAGGTCAATCACATCCATGATCGGATCGCGATGCTCTTCCTTTGTGCCCGGCGGTGTTCCCCAGATGTGGTGGAATACGATCTCGGTCGGAGCGTTTTGGGCCGCGATGGTGGCGGGCATGACGAAGCGACTGCTGGCGGCGCCAACCGCGGCAGCGACGGCGGCAGATTTGGCAAACGAGCGACGGGAAATACGGGTCATCATCATCCTCCAGATGGATCGACGAGGGAATTTGGCCCCACGGTCGGCCAGCAGGGCACATCGCCCGGCATCGCGCCGTGGACTGCGCACGCACCTGCGTACACACCAATGGTGAGACGTGGCGCGTCCCGTATTGCAAAGGAAAGGTTGAACTTTGCCGCGAACATCCGCGCGTGCACATATGTGCACATCCGTAGGGGCG
>DJVD01000303.1:0-1494 GCA_002440805.1 Chloroflexi bacterium UBA6265 | reverse complement strand
GTTGTGGACCCGATTCAACGACCGCCGGTTGGCACTTCACCATCGTCGGTGACTGGCACGTTCGCTGGATCGACCGGATCGGGATAGGCCGCAAGGTGCCCGGCCTTCATTCGCAGGTAATCGGGATGGTCCTTCACGGCCGCGTAGGCGGTGTAGAAGATACGGGCGGATTCCGCCTTGACCGGGTCGACATCGTCCGGCAGGACCACCGATTTATCTGGCGACCACTTTCGGCCGGACTTGTGGTTCGCATAGCGGCGGGCGCGGGTGAAGCCCATTTGCAGGAACTTCCTGGCCATATCCATCCCCACGAAATCGCCGGCCCGCCGGTAGGCGTGGAACTGTTCCGTCAGCGCCGCTGCCGATTCCGTGGCGATCTCCGGGGTGCGAAACCGCCAGTTCGGCAGCAACTCGGATTTGTACGGCTCCACCATCAGCACGCCCTGTTCGCCGCGACCGATGCGGTAGAGGTCCGGTCGTTCCCGGAAATCGATCCTGTCGAACGGAAGATCGTACGGGAAGGGTGGTTGCGCCATCAACATCTCCTGGCTGGCGCGTACGATCCGCGCCGAAGGTATGGGATCAGGGTCGCACCATATGTGCCAACACATCGCTGGAAGCACCACCGTAGGGGCGGACCCCGGAGGGTCGTCCGCCCGTGAATGACCGATTCTCGCTGGAAGCACATCCGCAGGGGCGGGTCCCGGAGGATCGCCCGCCCGGGAACGAGCAATTCTGTTTCGTTGCACATCCGCAGGGGCGAACCCCGGAGGGTCGTCCGCCCGTATATGACCATTTCTCGCTCGATGCGTATAGAAGCAGGAGGGTATGGCCCTTCACCGCGATCGCAGGAAGGAACCACGCATGAGCGAGATCCCCGAACTCCCCGAGACCCCGCCCGGGGCCGTTGGCAACGACGATATCGCCCAGGTGCGCGATCTCATCTGTCGCACCCATCCGGATACGGTGCCCGAGCTGATCACCGGCGACACCATCGCCGATTTGCTCGCCAGCATCGAGCCGGCCCGGCAGGCCTACAGCCGCGTCGCCGAATCGCTGTCCGCGCCCGTCACCGTGCCGGCCGGTGGCAACACACCGGTGCTGGTGGAACCGGACAACCTGCCGACCTCCGAGAAAATCCGTCGCGGCCTTGCTGCCCGTCGCCCGTAAAGGTCGGTCCGAAACGAAGCACGATTCTATTGAAAGGGTTAATCCATGGCACTCTCCAAAATCGAAGCCGCCAAGCTGGGCAACGACCTGCTGCTGCGCGGCGTGATCGAGACCATCGTGAAGGAAAGCAGCGTGCTCTCGTACCTGCCGTTCATGCAGGTCACCGGCACNNGATACGTGGACCGAGGCCACGCCCACCTTCAGCCAGCACACCGCGCAGCTGGCCATCCTCGGGGGCGATGCCGATGTCGACAACTTCCTCCAGGCCACCTATGCCGATGCCAACGATATCGAGGCCGAGGTGATCGCCAATCGCGCCAAGGC
>DJVD01000038.1:3850-5536 GCA_002440805.1 Chloroflexi bacterium UBA6265 | reverse complement strand
CGGCGCGTTCCATCACTGATGCTTCGGCGCCGTCGCCACGAACGACCACCGCACCGAGACGCTCGGCATAGAGGTCGACCTTGGTTCGGTCGCGCTCGATCAGGAGCACCTCGTGGTCTTCGCTGAGCAGGGTCTTGGCCAGGTAGTATCCAACCTTGCCTGCTCCAACAACGATGATATACATGTCAGCGTTCCCCGGTGACGGCCATTGCGTCTTCTATTTGGTCCAAGATCAGTGCCGACATGGTGGTGGTAGGACACACCGTCAGTAAGCCAATGTTTCGATACGCATCCGACCGCACCGGATCGTAGATTCGAACCACGGCATGGGGCACGTTGAAAATCGTCTTAGCGACTTGTGCCCCCATGATATTGCGATTGTCAGCGTTCGTGGTTGCGATGAATACGTCGGCGGTCTCGATACCGGCAGCGCGGAGCACATCTTCATCGATACCGGTGCCTATGACGGTGTTGCCGCCGTATCCTTTCGGCAAGCGTTCAAACGATGCCGACATCCGGTCGATGACAGTGACGTCGTTGCCATCCTGGTCGAGCAGGGTCGCCACCCGGGCTCCGACGCGGCCGCAGCCCATGATGATTACCTTCATTCGAGGTCCATCTCCAGTTCATGCATCAGGTTTTCGGGCATGGCGGCCCGAAGTAGAACCACCTCGCACGGAGCGTTCTTAAGCACGTAATCTACCGTGTCACCGATGGTGCGTTTGCCCAGCCGTTTGGTCACACGCGCGCTCATGATGATCGCGTCGGCATCCTGCATTACGGCTTCGTCCACGATGGCCGGACCAGCAAGGCGGGCCTGGAGGAGGTCTGTATTGATGGAGCAGGTCTTCACGTCGAGATCCTGCATCACCGCTCCTTGTGCGCGCTGCAGCACGGTCTCCCCGCGTGTGACATCGGCTGGCAGGTCCATGTCGAGCGGTAGCGCCTGGTCGACCTCCACCACGTAGATCATGGTGATGAAGGAAGATTGCTTTTTGGCGATCTTGCAGACGTAGTTGAGGAGGTGAGCGTCCAGATCATCGCCGCCAATTGGCACGAGGATGCGGAGAGGTTTGTCAGATTTTGCACGAGATTGGCCAAGCAGTGCTTGACGAATACTTGCCACGTTGAAAGTCCTTTAATGATGTTTGGCGACATCTACCCTGGCACGCGTCGTTGCGTATACGCGCCTTTCTGGTCGCCATACGGCACGTATTGTACAGGGCCAGATCAAATTCTGCTCATGTGAACCAGCAGGACACTAATATCGCCCGGCGTGACACCTGGTGTCTTTTGGGCCTGACCGATCGTGAGCGGCTTTTGGGCATTCAGTTGCTGCTGGGCTTCAATCCGCAAGCCTCGAACAGTGGTGTAGTCCATCTCTGGATCAAGCCGATCTTCGCCGGCGCGGCGATGACGTTCCGCTTCGCGCTCTTCCTTTTCGATAAATGCCCCGTAGCGAATGGCAACCTGAACCCGCTCCAGCGTTGCGCCCGTTGGCACAGGATCGCTCCACATCCCAAGCGAAATTAATGCACGCAGCACTGCAGGGAGCGGCACGTGGGGCCGGCGAGCAAGATCGAGTGCAGTCATCGAGCGAGTTGTCGGCACCAAACCCTCGGCAGCAAGGGCCGCGGCGTGGCGAGCATTGTCGCCGAGCCACATCGTTGCCAATCGCTGTTGAAT
>DJVD01000038.1:3554-3766 GCA_002440805.1 Chloroflexi bacterium UBA6265 | reverse complement strand
CGGGTCAGGATGATCTCAGGGAGTCCCAATGCTTTCGCACCCGCATTGGCGCCAGCGACAAGTCCCTGGCCGGCAGCTTCTTCATATCCACTGGTGCCATTCACCTGACCGGCCATGAACAATCCATCGATTCGCCGGGTTTCCAGTGTCTGCAGCAGTTCGGTAGCATCGAGGGCATCGTATTCCACCGCATAGCCGTACCGGGTAATCCG
>DJVD01000038.1:919-3520 GCA_002440805.1 Chloroflexi bacterium UBA6265 | reverse complement strand
TCTGGCTCGATAAACACGGGGTGTGACGTTTTGTCGGCAAAGCGGCCGACTTTATCCTCGATAGAAGGGCAATAGCGTGGTCCAGTGCCATCAATGCTGCCGTTATACATCGGGGCGCGATCAAGATTGGCGCGAATAATCTCGTGGGCATGCTCGTTCGTGGCTGTTTGGTAGCAGTTCACTTGCCAGCGACCACCCCGATATTCGGGATTGGTAAAAATGCCTGAACTCGCCGCGGGCAGCATTATCTGATCGATGTTGCCCGCTGCTCCGTCGCGGCTCATCCAGCGAGGGTCGGCATCGCCGGGCTGGAACTCGCACTGCGAAATGTCAATCGTGCGCGCATCGAGGCGGGGAGGGGTGCCTGTTTTGAAGCGCTTCAATCGCAATCCCAGGTCGGCAAGGGATGAAGCCAAACGTGTGTCACTCGAATCGCCTGCACGGCCCCCCGCGTGTGAGGATTCGCCGCTCACCATCCGTGCCCGCAGGAACGTGCCGGCGGTCACGACAACCGTCTGGCAGGCTACCTCTCCGCCGCTGCGAAGGGTGATGCCCAGAATCTGCGGGCGACCTGTCGAGGAAATCGCCAGCGCGATGGCCTCATCCTGGACAAGATCCAGGTTCGGCTGCAGTTCCACCTGCTCCTTCATCGCAATGGCATAGAGGCTTTTGTCGCATTGCAGGCGAATGGCCTGAACTGCCGGTCCCTTGCTGGTGTTGAGCAATCGGGCTTGCATGGCCGTAGCATCAGCCACTTTCGCCATGGCGCCACCAAGTGCATCCACTTCGGCCACAATCTGACTTTTTGCGGGCCCCCCGATTGACGGGTTGCAGGGCATGAAACCGACCCGGTCAAGATTCGGGGTCACTATCAGGGTTCTTGCGCCCATGCGGGCGGCTGCCAACGCGGCTTCGGTACCGGCGTGACCGGCACCAATAACGATCACGTCATAGGAAAGGGGAGGGGAAATCACATTAATAGCCTTGAACTGCATTTGGTGGCACACGTCTGGCGGTATGATAGGGGATAAGCGACGCGGCCAAGGGCCGAGACAATGAAAATGAGAGGCGACTCACAATGAGCGATCAATCCAACCAAAATCCTACACCCACCGTGCAAGTCAAAGAGGTTGGTCTTCCGGAGCAAGCGTCCGTTGGGAAAGTCCTTGCCGTAGCAGGCGTTGCTGGTGCCGCCGTTGCGGGGATCGTGGCGATGCTTACTGAGAAAGAACAGAAGCCTGCGACCAAGGCTGAAGCTGCCCGTGCCTACCTCCAGAGCGCACTGGAGAACGCGCAGGGTAAGGATCTCGCCAAAATGACACGAAAGGATCGCAAGCGTGCGCAGAAGAACCTTCGCCGCAGCAAGACGAAGGTGATCCAGGCCAGTGAAGACGCGGTGATGCAATCACGCGCCAGGGCCAGGGAGTCGGCTTCGACTGCGCGCGGAGAATTCGCCAGCTTCCTCAATACCCTCAAGGGCGGCGGGATCGAGCTTGAGCGGCTGGCTGAAGAATTTGCCGAATCCACGTTAATGAGCAAACTGAAAGAGTTTGGCGAAGAAGCGCGTGTCATTGCGGAACAAAGCAAGACCAAAAGCGCGGATGCGGCACACAAGGCGCAAAAGGATCTTATTCCGCAAGCGAAGGAAGCTGCTCGTCACGCGAAGGAAGTCGGCAAGGAGCGCGCCGCCGGGGTGGCCGATAGAGCCAAGAGTGATTTCATTCCTGCGGCGCAAAAAGCGACGGCCGATGTAAGCGCGCAAGCGCGCGAGGTGGCTGATAAAACCTTGCATGAACTTATCCCGAATGCACAAAAAGTGGCCGCCGATGTAGGCGACCAGGCACGTAATGTCGCCGGAACGGTCAGCGCAGATGCTGAAAAGCTGTTGGCCGACGCAGCCCATACAGCCAGCGAAAAAAGCAGGCAGGCTGGTACGGCCGTGCAACGCGGAGGCCGCGAAACACGGTCGCTATTGCTATGGCTGAGCATGGCCGGGATTTTGATTTTCACAGTGTTCCTCGATGAGGACCAACAGAAGAAGCTGAAGGAAATCGCAGTCGAGGTCTTTGGCGAAGCTCGGGACATGTATGGTGATATGAAGGGCGACAAGCAGAACAACTAGTTCAGACCTGTCAACCAAAAAAGCGCCGGATCATATGATCCGGCGCTTTCTGCGTTATTGCTTCAAACCGCGGCCTGGGCACGTTTGGATGCGGGCGATCCGTGACAATGCTTGTACTTCTTTCCGCTGCCACAGGGGCACATCTCATTCGGGCGAATCTTGTTGACCCGCCTTGGCGAGCGGGCGTCGGGTTCATCCTGCGCGGCGTTGGTGCTCGTTTCGGCACTCGTGATGCTGGTTTGGACCGGCTGGGTTGCGATTGCCGGCTGCACCCGAAAGATCGATCGCACGGCATCGTGCTGGATCTTCTGGAGCAACTCATTGAAGAGTCGATAGCCTTCGGTCTTGTACACCACCAGCGGATCTTTTTGGCCATAGGCCTGCAGGCCAACACCCTGGCGGAGTTCGTCCATGGTGGTGAGGTGCTCAACCCAAAGCTTGTCGATCACCATCAAGAGCACACTGCGCTCAACTTTGGC
>DJVD01000038.1:0-908 GCA_002440805.1 Chloroflexi bacterium UBA6265 | reverse complement strand
TTGACCAGGTCGTCTTCCCCGAGTCCCTCGATATCCTCCAGTGAGAGCTTGCTCGGGAGTACCAGCGCCTTGTACTGCTCCAACACGCGCTCGTAATCGATACCGGACTTGTCGGCGTTGTTAGAGGTAACAATCGCCTCGATCTCACCGTCCAGGAGTTCAATCATTTTTTCGTGGACATCTACGCCGGCCACGATTTTCTTGCGATCGCCGTAAATGACCTCGCGATGGCGGTTCATCACATCGTCATACTGCACCACGTGCTTGCGGCGATCGAAGTTGTGACCTTCCACCTTCACCTGGGAGCTTTCGATGGTCTTGCTGATGATGCGATGCTCGATAGGCTGGTTATCATCCATGCCCATCTTGTCCATAAACCCGGCCACTCGATCGGAACCGAAGCGTTTCATCAGATCGTCTTCAAGGCTGACGAAGAATTGCGAGCTGCCAGGATCGCCTTGCCGACCGGCACGACCGCGCAACTGGTTATCGATGCGACGACTCTCGTGTCGTTCGGTGCCGATGATGTGCAGGCNNGCAATGGTAACGCGGCCCTTGTGACCGGCCATCTCCACGATGGCTGCTTCACGCGCGTGTTGTTTGGCGTTGAGGACATCGTGCTCGATGCCGCGGCGAGTGAGCAGGTCACTAAGGAACTCCGATTTCTCAACCGATGTCGTGCCGACGAGCACCGGGCGCCCAGCCGCAGCAATGTCTTCGACCTCGTCTGCNNACGGCTTCAAACTTGCCCAACTCGGTTTTAAAAATCAGGTCGCCGTAATCTTCACGGATCATTGGTCGGTTGGTGGGAATCACCACCACCGGCAGGCTGTAAATCCGGTAGAACTCCTCGCTCTCGGTTTCAGCGGTACCGGTCATGCCGGCAAGCTTCTTGTACATGCGGAAGT
>DJVD01000128.1 GCA_002440805.1 Chloroflexi bacterium UBA6265 | reverse complement strand
TTCGCAGGCGTGATCGTGATTCTCCTGCTGGTGATCTACGGCCTGGCCATGGCCGCCTAGATGCACCGTCGCTAATCCCAACACGTGGTCCGGATGTCGGCTGGCGTGTATGCCAGGTCAGTCCTCGTTTACCGACAACAAGAAGCTCCCCACGTGTTGACAACTGAGTTATGTGCCGCTAGGTTATGTCTAAATAATGTTGCATATCAGGCAATTCCATAGGGCGCCATGCCTGCGATCGATCCCCTTATTCACACTGTCGTGAACGAAATTCAGCCGCGCCAACTGGTTGCGTTATTCGCTGGCCGGCTTCACCTGACGGGGTCGAGGCTCGCTGTCCGCGGACGACCTGATAGCACCAGTACCTATTCAACCCGTCGTCTGACATCCGGAGAAACGCTTCATGTTTACGCGATTGGCATTTGCAATTGTGCACCACCCGAAGCGGGTTTTTGCGGCGTCCCTTGTGGTGCTTGTCCTGGCAGTGGTCACGATGGCGGTGATCACGCCTAATCCTTCGACAGAATTTGAACTCGGAGCATCAGCGGAATCACGCATCGTGTCCGATCGCATGCGGGAAGAGTTCGGTCTATCCGAAGATGCGATTGTCATGATTTTCAGCGGATCGGAAGCGATGGCCGAGCCGGATACCCTGCAGGCCGTGGATTCCTCGCTGGCCGGATTGGTGGATGATCCGCGCATAAGCGCGCTCATCACTCCTGCTGGCACCGGCAGTCCGGCCCTGATCGCCAACGATGGCGAGAGCGTGTTGGCGATTGCCCATGTGAGCGCCGATGCCGATATCGACTCGTCAGACCTGGATGAGATCAGTGAGACGGTCACAACAGCTGCCGATGCCAACAACCTGGATGTCGCATTCGGCGGACGGTACTTTATCGAGGCTGATATCAATCACCGCACCGAAGAAAGCCTGATCCGGGCCGAGATGGTGTCGATCCCGATTGCGATCGTCGTGCTATTGCTGGTCTTTGGATCATTGGTGGCCGCCGGAATGCCGATGGTGGTTGGTGCGGCAAGCATCATCCTGGCGACGGCCGTGGTGATGTATTGGTCCACTCGCGGCTACCAGAGCATTTTCGGTCTCAATATGATCACGATGCTTGGGCTCGGACTTGGCATCGATTACTCGCTCTTTTTCGTCAAACGCTATCGCGATGAACTGAAACAGCGACCGCAGGATGAAGCACTTGCCCTCACCATCCAGACGGTCGGCAAAGCTATATTCTTTTCGGGTGTCACGGTCCTGCTCGGTTTGGGCGCCACCCAGTTCTTTGATATGCCACCGCTAAAAAGCCTCGGCCAGGCGGGCATGATCGTGACGGCCAGCAGCATGTTCTTCGGTCTCACGCTCTTGCCGTCGACGTTGCAGCTGCTTGGGTCGCGCATTAACAGGGGCAAGATCGGTCGGGGCCGCACGGTCGACGAAACGGGCGAAAGCGCGTTCTGGGCACGTGTCGCCCACAGTGTGATGGCACGCCCGGTGGTTGTCCTGGTCGCCACCATGGCGGTGCTTGCAGTCCTGGCTTCTCCCCTTGCCGATATCAACCTGGTGCAGGGAGGACCCGATATCCTGCCGGCTTCGTCCGAGCCACGCCAGGTAAGCGAGCAAGCACTCGCTGAATTCCCGCGGGCGGCGGCCGACCCCATTTACGTGCTTGTCGATTCCACGGATGCCGCGACTATCAGCGCACTCACAGAAACGATCTCTGGATTCGAAGACATCACGGCCGTGACGATTGCATCCCAAAACGAGGCGACCCTGCTGGAGGTCAACACTTCACGTGATTCGCATGACGCCATGCCGATTGTTGGCGATATCCGCGATCTCTCCACGCTTGACGCACCAGTGCTGGTCGGCGGGATTGCAGCGTTCAATGCCGATTCCGAAGAGATCGTGATGGACAATTTGCTGCCAGCGGCGTTGTTCGTGCTGACAACCTCCTACGTGGTGCTGCTGCTGACCTTTGGATCGGTGCTACTGCCAATCAAGGCGATGTTCATGAGCGCGCTCTCGATCTCCGCGTCGCTCGGGGTGGTGGTTTGGATTTTCCAGCAGGGACATTTCGAGAATTTGCTTGGGTTTGGGGCCACGGGCGCGATCGTGCACATGGTTCCCATCCTCATCGCTTGCGTGCTCTTCGGCCTGAGCATGGATTACGAGGTGCTGCTGCTCAGCCGTATCCAGGAAGAGTACCTGGCCACCGGCGATAATCGCGGGGCAATCGCAACCGGGCTCGCCCATACCGGCCAGGTGGTATCCGGGGCAGCCACGATCATGGTGGCAGTATTCGGGGGGTTCGTGCTGGCCGATGTGGTCCTCATCAAGAGCCTGGGGTTTGGGCTCGCCTTCGCTGTTCTCCTCGATGCCACCATCGTTCGCGGCGTGCTGGTACCCACCACCATGAGACTAATGGGACGCTGGAACTGGTGGTCACCGGCCTGGCTTACTGGCATCATCCAGAGAACAGGCGTCTCCCATGCCGACCCGCGTCCGGAATCGCTGGCACCGGCTGGCTTGAACCAGGTGGCGCCAGAGGCAGCGCAAGACTAATTTGAGACACAGACACAGAACGGGCGGGGATTACCCCCGCCCGTTGCTGCATTGGTCTAGAGCAGCGTGGTAGCGCCATCGCTGGCCTGCTGCACCAGCGCCGAATACTTACCGAGCACACCCTGCTTGTAGCGAGG
>DJVD01000110.1 GCA_002440805.1 Chloroflexi bacterium UBA6265 | reverse complement strand
CCTGCGCCAGCACCATGGCGATCCACGCGCGTTGTCGCTGCCCGCCGGAAAGTTCGTCGACGGCGCGGTCACGCAGGTCGGCCATGTCCGTCAGCAGGAGAGCCTTGTTAACAGCCTCTGCATCTTTCTTGCCTGGCGGCTGGAGGAATTTCTGGTGGGGATACCTGCCTCTCGCCACAAGTTCCTCAACCGTGATCCGGTCAGGTGTTTCCGCCTGCTGCGAAAGCAGGCCCATTTTCTTCGCCACTGCAATGGTCGGCATCGAGTGGATGTCCTGCCCCTCCAGCAATACCGATCCGGAAGCTGGCGAAAGCAGCCGGGAAAGTGCCCGCAACAGCGTGGTTTTCCCACAGCCGTTTGGCCCGATAATCGTTGTGATCTCACCCTGGCGAATCTCCAGGTTCAGTGATTCCACAATCATCCGGTTTTCGTATCCAATAGAGATATCTTGGGCATGCAACATGGATCAGGCCTGTCGGTTGGATCGATACAGCAAGTAGAGGAAATAGGGTGCGCCGACCGCCGAGGTCACAACGCCTACGGGCAGCGTAACGGGCAAGAAATGCTGGGATAGTACATCGGAAAGCAATAGCACGATCCCGCCAAGCAACCCGGTGAAAATCAACACACTTCCCGAGGCCGGACCAGCGATCATACGCGCCATATGGGGCACCATCAGCGCGATAAAGCCAATCGGGCCGGCAATAGCAACTGCGATAGAGGCAAGCGCACATCCAAGCAAGATAATGGTCAGCCGCGTGCGTTCCAACGGCACACCGAGGCTCCGCGTCACCAAATCGCCCAGCAACATGCTTCGCAATGGATGCATCAACATCACTGCTACTGGTAGCACCACCAGGATAAAGATTGTCGCGAGCCGCACATCGTGCCAGTTACTACCGTAGATCGATCCCATGGTCCATACAATGGCAGGTCGGGTGCGTTCAATGGGGAAAACTACCATCATGTAGGCAGTAACCGCCGCCGTCATGGCGGATACGCCGATGCCGACCAAAATGAGCCGATTCGGAGACACGCCACCGCGCCAGCTCAGGCCGTAAATAAGCGCCGCAGATAACAACGCGCCAACGAACGTCGCGATCGGCAGGCCGTCCGTGGTGCTGAACAGCACGAGCCACGTCACAGCCACCATGGTGGCGCCAGCATTGATGCCAATAATGTCGGGGGATACCAGGGGATTGCGGGCAATGCCCTGGAACAGTGTTCCGGAACACGCCAGCGCGATCCCCAGGGTTACGGCTGTGAGCGTGCGTGGCCAACGTAACGACTGCACAACCAGCAATGTACGATCGTCGCCGCGACCGAGACTTGCCTCGTATACCTCTCGCAAGGAGAGCTGCACCGAACCGAGCGTGACCGACCATAGCATTAGTCCGACCAGCACGGCGGCGGCAACGATGATGAGGCCAATCACCCGCAGGTCGAATCGCTGGGAGACATGTGATGTCCGCACCGTTGCGGTTCCTGAGAATCGTGCCATGCGCGGCTGGGCCATCAGTTGGCCACCGATCGTCGGCGAGCCAGGGCGATCAGGAACGGGGCGCCGATGAACGCCATCACCACGCCGACCTGAATTTCAGATGGCCGCGCGGCCACTCGCCCCGCCGTATCGGCAAGCACGAGCAGGATTGATCCCAGCAAGAATGAATAGGGCAACACCCAGCGATAATCGGAACCCACCAGCGAGCGGGCAATGTGCGGGGTGGCGAGGCCCACGAACCCAATCGGACCGGCTACCGATACTGCCGATCCGGTTAGCACCACCACCAGGGCCGATGCCACCAGGCGAACGCGTGTGGTATTCATACCCAGCCCGCGAGCGCTCTCCTCGCCCATGGAAAGCACATTCAGCTGTTGGCCAAGGAAGAGGCAGGCAATCGCTGCCGGCAGCATCAATGGAAGGACGCCCCACAGCACATCCAGCGGCCGACCGGCAACCGATCCGACACTCCAGAAGCGCACCAGATCCATTGTTTCTTCACTGAGCAACAGGAGGGCACTTGTCCATGATGCCAGCAGGGCAGATACCACGACGCCAGCGAGCGCCAGCCGAACCGGGGTAGCCCCACCCCGGCCTGACGATGCCACGCCAAAAACGACTATGGCGGCAAGGGCCGCACCGGGAAATGCAAACCAGACGAATTGGGAGGGAGTACTCACGCCCAGCACGTAAATCGCCAAGGTAACGCCAAAGCTGGCGCCGGCACTCACCCCCAAAATCGATGGGCCTGCCAGCGGATTACGGGTAACGCCTTGCATGACGGTACCCGCAATGCCGAGCGATCCACCTACAGCCAGCGCGATCAGGGTGCGGGGGACCCGGAGCTCCCGCACAATTACCTGCTCGTACACGGCATCGTCATAGCTGAAGACCGCATCCCGGGCCTGTTGTGAGGAAATCTCAAGCGAGCCGAACCGCAGGCTCAGGAGAGACGCCACGATCATGACACCCACCATGATCCCCAGGCCGATGAGCAGCAAGGCGGACCGGGTCCAGCGGGCCGGTGCAACTGGTGCCTCGGCGTTTTCTGGTAATGGCGCGATAACGGATGACATGTGGGGTCCCTCGGGGCGAACCTAACTCACCTTCTCGGCGGCTTCCGTCGCATCGGCGATGCCATTCAGGGCATCGGCCATCCCCTGGTAACTTTGGATGAAATCCTGGTTCCACGGATACATCTGGCCAGCCGCCACGGCGGGATGCTTGCTCCAGGTTGGCGACTTCGCCATATCCTCCGCGGACAGCGATTCGGCCCGGGTGGAAATGAACACCATGTCCGCAGGGTACTTGAGCGCCTGCTCGTGGCTGATCTGTTCCCAGAACGAGCCTGGTTCCGCATCTGGTTCCACAATTGTGAGACCAAACTCACCGTACATGTTCAGGTCTGCCCAATCCGGGCCATAGGCCACCCATACCGTTTCGGGTGTGGGGGCAAGGAAAAGCGCGGTCAGATCGCTGTTCGCCGCAGCAGCATCCTTGAATCGTTGGATGGCGGCCTCATAGTCGGCTTCGGCGCTCTTGAGTTCCGGCGTCTCGAGGTCGGCACCGAGGAGGGCCGCGAGTTCAGCAAATCGTTGGGTATTGGCATCAGCCATCCCGGTGGTAGAAATGGCGATGACCGGGGCGACCGCATTGACCTGGTCGACCAGTTCAGCATCGATGCTCCAGTACGCCTTCGGATCCTCGAGATCCCAGGCAACCGTAATGATGAGATCGGGCTCCTGGGCAATCAGGTCCTCAATCCGAATACGCTCATTCACATCGCCCACAATGGCGATGCCCTCGGGATCGATATTGCCACCCGCATCACCGAACGAACCATCGGCCAGCACATTCCAGCCGAATAAGGCCTGAGGGCGAATACCAAAGTCCCACAGCGGCGCAGCCGCGTTGACATCAATCACCAGCCGCTCGGGCTGTGAGGGCAATGTGACGGTGACACCCTTGTCATCGGTGAATGTCCACTCGCCCGCTGCGGGCGACGCATCCTGGGCAACAAGCGTGCGAGGAGAACGCAGCAGCGCAGCCCCTGCCATCGCCGAGATGATCATCTGGCGTCGGTCGATTTTGTGCGTGAGAAAATGAGTCACGGTGAAATCCTCTTCATGCATCCAGGGCGAGCCTCAATCCCGACTCGCACCGTCGGGATTATGGAATTCCCTGTCGCATGTGTCAACACCGGACTGGATTTATTTGGGACCTATTTCCCACACTTCTGGCTGGGGGAGGTAATCGCTGACAAAACTGCCCTCAGAAATGACGGTGCCATCGGCCGCGGTCACGGTGCGGGGCAATACAACCTGATATCCAGGTGCCTCGCCACTCACCCACTTGCGTTCGCCGCGGGGAAGTTCATTATTCACCCGTTCCACCGGTTTTCCTGGCTTAATGGGGTCGCTTACCCAAACGTCTCCAAATGTGACCTCCCACCCGGGATCCTTGCCATACAGGTGGGCGGAAACGGTTGAACCATCGACCACCAACATCAGCAATAGCCACGAATCGAGCGTGTTTGTCCAGGAGAGATCCAGCGTCATCTGACCGGGACCATTCGGTTGGTAGATGGCAGCATCGAAGCCCGGAGGCGAACCATCGATCTCATAGAAACCGAGTCGCCAGGTGTGGGCATGCCATTCGCTGAATTGGAATCCGGCCCGGGCCGCGGCCCGGAACACGGTCGTGCTCACCTGGCACACGCCGCCGCCAATATCCGTAGTGGTCCAGTCGCCGCTAATAATGGTGCCGCTGACAAATCCCATATCGGTGGAAATGGGACCCAACAACTCATTGAACGAAAATGTGCCGCCCGGGGGTACGAGCTTGTAGGAGATGTTGGTGGCCGCGACGCCAACATTCGTCGCCCGCTCCCACGACGATCCGGCGAAGCTGGAGGAACCGGCCGCCAAATGCGTCTCAATGGCCAGCTCGGCCAGGTTATCGGCGCGGGCGGCGGCTTTGACCTGGCGGGTGGGAAGCTCGGCGGTGCGCTCGGTTGAGGAGGCCAGCTCGGCAATGAGCGCCTCGGTAGCCTCACGATCCATCTCGCGGCCGGGGATATCGTCACGCACGACGTAGAGTTCGTTATCCCAACCCAACATCGCGTTCACAGGGGATTCATACATATCGGCGGCGATCGCATCCAGCCGCTCACTTAATCGGGANNGCCGAAATGGCGTACACCAGATCGCCGTGTTTCAGTACCACCTGATCGCCAATAAGCGTGATTGCCTGCGCCTTGTTTTGCTCAAGTGCCTGTGAAGAAACGGCCGGCGGGACGGTAGTGGTGGTGAGTGTTACATCCCCGGCACGACCCGTCAGCACGACTGATTTGATGGCGTTCACTGCTGCATCGCGATCCAAGGATCGACCCTCAACTGAATCGACCATTTTAATCTCGCCATTTCCGCGGAAGAGGCGGGCGTTGCGCGCCTTAATGTCGATGGCTGGCGCAATTGTTTCCAGGTGTTCCAACGTTTTGGCTGTATCAATCTGAATGACCGGTTCAATGCGTGCAGTGTTATCGGCAGCAAAAAAGGTCGTGTAGCGCTCGGCTACCGAGTGGCGACCGTGGTCCATCGCTGCCTGCAGGGTGCGGTCGTAATCGATGCTGCCACCAATTTCATCGAGCGTAGCCACCCAGATCTGATCCTCGAAGCTCAACGTGACCGCGCGTTGCTCGAACGCCGTGAAATGGGAATGGAGCGCCGCCATTGCTTCATCACGACTCAAACCATTCAGCCTCAACCCTTGCACCGCTGCACCGGGATACACCTGGCCCGCATAACGGGCTGGCAATGCGGCGGCGGGCACGCTGGCAACTGCCAGCGTGGCACCGGCCAGTAATTTGCGTCTACTTAATAATCGCTTTGTTGGTGCTGGTCGCACGCAAGAACCCCCACTAGAAACGATAGTGATTGGTGCCGAAAACACGGCAACCACATCACGCTTGCAGGTAGTTTAACGCTTCCGGGGCTGAAGTGGATGTATCGGTGGGCTTGATGGCAATCAGGAAGTTGTACGCAACAGTGTCCCCGCCGATTGATTATGTTGTTGCATGATACTACACGATTCGACCGGTACGTAACTACACATCACCCAATTGGTGCATTCGGGATCGGAAGGGTCGACAAATGCATAGTGCGTACGTACACTAGAATCACCAGCAAGATCGTCGTATGCTACACAAGCGAAAGGCGACGCTCTCGCGGTGCGCACACGTGTGCACGACTGCGGCCCCAGGCTCGGCAGATTGCCGGCTCGCCAACAGGCCATGAGGAGGACGACACATGGTTTTCCGCCGTGATACCAAGGTCGATGCGTTCCAACGCCAGATGAGCGCCCTCCGCCACCAAATCGGCGGCGACGCTGGCGAGGGTACCGATGAGTATGATGCCGAGGGCATCGCTGGACAACAAGATCGCACCCAAGGGGAGACGATGAGCCAATCACCATTCGACCGCGGCGAAGCCAGCGGCTATTCATTCGGCAGTTATCCTGGCCAGCAGCCCGACCAGGACGAATTTGGCGACCCCCGCGGCATGCAGCCGTCGGAAATGGGTGAGATCGATTCCCAGGTAAGCGTGGTGGCCCAGGGCACCATCTTCAAGGGCGATATCCAGTCGGATGGCAATATCCATATCTTCGGCCGGGCCGAAGGGACCTTGACCGCCAAGGAAGATATCTGGGTGGCCGAAGGTGCAGATGTTGAGGCAACCCTCACCGCTCGACGTGTGATTGTTGCCGGCCGGGTGAACGGCCACATTAAGGCCGGCAGCCGGTTCGAGGCCCTGCCGCAAGGCGTGATCGAAGCCGATGTGGCGGCACCAAGCTTTGTTGTCCACGAAGGGGCCACAATCAACGGCTCCCTCAGCATGCAGCAAACCGAAATCACCAGTGGCCGCCAGGAGCGAGCAGGTTCAACCACTGCCGTGCCACGCCGAAACCGGGGATAACCAACCTGCTGGCGCACGCCGGCAACGCGGGGAAGGAACACAATGTCTAGCCGACCAATGGACCAGGGCAACTTTCGGGGCACACCGCCGCAACAACCTGAATCGACCAGCGTGATCGATCAGTATTCGAATTTCGATGGCACCTATAACTCCTCGCGCGATTTGCGGGTTGAGGGCCAGGTTAAGGGCACCATCGTGGTGAAGGGATCCCTTCATATCGCCCAGGGCGCCAATGTGGACGCATCGGTCGATGCCGATTCGATCTCCGTCGCTGGCGAGCTTGATGGCGAAATCACCTGCCGCGGCCGCATGGAACTGCTGCCAACTGGCCGGGTAAAGGGTCATATCACGACCCAGAGTCTCGTCATCCACGAAGGCGCGGTCTACGAGGGCGAAATGGAAATGGGTGGCAGCGTCGGCCGCACCCGTCGGAGCCGCTCGCTTGAGCGCCCCGATGCCAGTGCCGAAGCCCAGGTTGCAGCACCTGCAGATTCGGTGGTGATGCCNNGAACCTGGAGCCCACGACGGAACCGACCGTGCCCGAGGTGGACGCGCCGCAGCGCCCAAGTTCATTTATTCGCCGGTTTGGCACGCAGGAATCGTCTCCTCCCCCGCTTGCTCCGGAAGCCACCGACGAATAGCATCAACGCGTCGGTGACACCTTTGGGGTCATTGGCGCGTTTTTACTCGTAGTGGCAGGCACCAAGGCAACCGAATAGGTTAAGATGGAAGCTGGAACAATGGCCTCGCCCGGGAGCGACAATTTGGTGGCATGCTGATTGCCAAACCAGCAAGCAGATGACACCCGCCGGGAGCTAACGACAGGTATGGAGAATCTCGGCGAAAAAAGCTGTGGTTCATGCAGGCACTTTGAGTTATCGTCAGAATGGCGACGAGGCTGGTGTCGCAATACGTTACTGTTTGCACCCTCGCAAAGCCATATGGTTCGAAGCGAGGAGATCGATTGCAGCCGGGGATCACGCGATTTCTGGGAACCGAAATCAACCATCCCACTAGAGAATGCAGGTGAACAACACGTGAAATTGCCGACATTCCAGAACCCCCTCAACCTGTTCACACCTGCCTTTGCCGGGCCGGCAATCGGTAGTTCCAGCCCGACCGGAGGTCACATGATGTTCGCGTCATCCGGCTCCGGTGGTGGCGGTGGATACGATGACGATGATTACGGCTACGACGACGATGCCGGCTACGACGGCGATGCACCGCAGGACGATCCCGAGGATCGCCCACAGAGCAATCGCACCCGTCGCAGCACATCTGGCCGTGTCAATGCGAATGGCGGTCGCACACGCAGTTCCAGCTACCAACCAGAAGAACGCTACTGGACCGATTACCTGCGGATCGCCTTGCCGGTGATTGGCATTATCCTGATGTTGGGCCTGCTGTGGATTTGGGCATCGCAACTCCTCGGCGATGACACGCCCGGCGGCACGGCCACGCCGGAAGACACGATTGGCCTGGTCAGCACACAAACCCCCGATCCAAATGCGGTCAACACCGAGCCCACCGGCGCGACAACCCCGGGTGCCAATACGGCCGCCGGACAAATTCCGATACCCGGCCAAACGACACCGGCCGCCGGATCGACCGGCGAAACGTTTAACCCCACAACGCAGACTCCAGCCGCTGGCGGCGATGACCAAACAGATGCCGCCCCAACGGAAGCACCTGCCGCTGCCGACGAGATCGCTATCGACAGCAATGTGGAAATCTCCGAGGAAGTGAATGTGCGGCCCAGCGCCGGCACCACTGAAGACCCGATCCGCACGGCCGCAGTTGGAGAAACCGCTGTTGTGATTAGCGGTCCGGAAGAAGCCGACGGCTTCGTCTGGTGGGAACTTGTATTCGATGATGGATCCAGTGGATTCGTCGCCGAGGATTTCCTCACCGTCATCCCGTAGGCATCCGACATTGGAAATGAGCTGTTCAAGGGAGGGATTCCAATTGGAATCCCTCCCTTTGCGCGTGCCTACCTGCTATACTTTCCGACGGCCTGCCGCGTTGCGAGCAGGTTTTTCAACGAATCACGCCGATGCGATTGACCATGGTGTGCCCGCCCGGATGTTCCGGCAGGTGTCATGTTCAAGATGACCACGGCGGAAGCCAAACACGGAAAGGGTATGCCACATGGCTGCCAACACAAAGCGCCGGAATAAGCCGGTGAGTTTGAAAGCCCTGCTTGAAGCAGGTGTTCACTTCGGTCACCAGAAGAACCGCTGGAACCCGAAGATGAAGCC
>DJVD01000152.1 GCA_002440805.1 Chloroflexi bacterium UBA6265 | reverse complement strand
AAGAACATCCTCTTCATTTGCGGTGGCGCATTTGAGGGGCTAGAGGAAGTCGTTGAGAAGCGCCTGAACAAGCAATCCAATATGGGCTTCGGCAACGTGCAGACCAAGGCGGAGAAGCTGGCCAACCCGCTGGCGCAACTCAGCCATGACGACCTGATGAGGTACGGATTGATCCCGGAGTTCGTGGGTCGCCTGCCTGTTTCGGTGGCCCTGGATCACCTTACCGAGGATGAACTGATGCGTATCCTCACCGAGCCGAAGAATGCCGTGGTGAAGCAGTACCAGAAGTTCTTCGACCTCGACGATGTCGAACTCGAATTCACCGAAGGTGCCCTCCTGGCTGTGGCGAAACAGGCACAGGAGCGCAAAACCGGCGCTCGCGGCCTGCGAACCGCGATCGAGGATGTGCTGCTGGATGTGATGTACGAAATTCCCAGCATGGACAACGTGCGGAAGTGTGTGGTGAACGCCGATGTGATCACCAAACGCGCCCGCCCATTGCTGATGGCCGTCAACGATCAACCGATCGAGTACGAGCCGCAAACGGCGTAGTACACGAAAACGTCAACGGGGACCGGCACATGCCGGTCCCCGTTTTTGTGTATGCGTACTGTCCTGCTACGGAACGATATATCCAGCAGCGCGGAAGACCTCGTACCACTGGGCGCGGGTGAGCGGAATTTCCGATCCCTGCGCTGCCTCGGCAACACGACCGGGATTGGTGGTTCCCAACACAACCTGGATGTTGGCGGGATGCCGGGTGATCCATGCGGTCGCAATGGCAAGCGACGTGGTTTCGTATTCGGCAGCAAGCTTCTCGAGCACGGTGTTCAGCGCGGCGTATTCCGGATCTCCAAGGAATGTACCGGTAAAGAAACCAGCCTGGAATGGTGACCATGCCTGGACCGTGATGTCGTGCAGGCGACAGTAATCCAGCAATCCGCCTCCTTCGAGCGAGATCGACTGCGCCAGGCCATGCATGTTGGAGGCGACGCCACTGGCGATGATCGGTGCGTGTGTAATCGAAAGTTGCACCTGGTTCGCGATGAGTGGCTGCTGGACATATTTCTTCAACAGGTCGATCTGGCGAGGAGTGTGATTGGACACACCAAACGCGCGTACCTTGCCCGCAGCAAGCAGTTCGTCAAACGCCCGGGCCACTTCCTCGGGTTCGACCAGTGCATCGGGGCGATGCAACAGCAGGATATCGATATAGTCCGTGTTTAACGCCCGAAGCGACGCGTCGACGGACTCGACGATATGCTCATACGAAAAATCGAAGTACGGACCATCCTTGACGATCCCGGCCTTGGTTTGAAGGGTGATCTCACTCCGCTGGTCCGCGCTGAGGTTGAGGGCGTTGGCGAACTTCACTTCGCAACCGTGCAACTCGGCACCATAGACTGCGGCGTGGTCGAAAAAATCGATACCAACTTCGCGCGCGGTGGTGTAGAGCGCCTGAACTTCGGCGTCGGTTTTGTCACCGATGCGCATGAGTCCAAGCACAATGTTCGGGGCCAGGATATCGCTGCCTGGCATCGTAAATGTCTTCATCGTGTCTTCCTGTTCAGCTAGAAACGGTGGCCATGCACCACCACAATCATACCGTCAATCGGGCGGATTGACTGGCCAGTCGGTGATCAGTGGGCGCATATTGAACCGGAATTCTTACGATGTTTTGGGGAATTGGTCACATCAACATTGACGTGGATGGCATCGAGGCATGGGAACAGCCGGGCCAAAGCCGAACCGGCTAACGAAGTGCCGGGTGACGGGACATTTGACCAACCTGCTTTGATCGCAGAGAACGACGGGCGGATCGAGGATGATTCGCAGGCAGCCCGGACAGGGAACCTAACGAGCCGCATCCCATCAACACCGGGGCCGCTCGTTCGTCGTTCTACGTTGGGGGCTCATGTTCGTGGAGTTGCAAGGCACCGCTGGGGCAACGACGAGTGACCTGACGGAGCTCCTCCGCCAATTCCGGCGTATTGGCATATTCGGCGTTAATCCAGGGTCGTTTGGATGTGTCATATACCTGGGGCATACCTCGTACGCACTCGGCAGCGTGTTGGCATATCTCCCCGTCGAAACTCACGTCCAGGATCGGGCCAGTATAGAGTTTGCGCACCATGGCAGTTACCTCACGAGGTCCTGGTAATCCGGGTGTCGTTCAATCCACGATTTGATGAATGGACAGAGCGGCTGCACCTTACGGCTACCGTCCTCCCGCACGGCGTCAAGCGCAAACCGGGCGAGAGACGAGCCAACCCCCGTCCCCTCGAATGCCGGGAACACCTCGGTATGGCTGAAGATAACGAGCCCGGTCATTTCGATATACTCGGCAAACCCTGCCAGTTCACCATCGACACGCGCCTCGAATCGTTTGGCCGCCGGATTCTTGGATAATTCCATTTTGCCCCCAGACTCTGACACCTTACCTAACGTAAGAAAGATTGTAGCATCGTTTGAAAGGCAACCCGAAACGGTGGCGATTTGAGCGCGTCAGTGGAATCTGTGACGATGTCGATCCCGCCGACGAATGAGGGCAGCCGGGCAAGCCGTGTATCTGCAAGTGACGCTTGCAGCGCATGGGCGATCTCTTCAGCGGGCAGAACCTGGAATGGCCGGGTGTGAAACGGTACCGCAGCCTCTGGAACAGGGCGGGCCAGTGCCAGGCCATTGAGCTGCCGAACGAGGTGCGATCCGGCGCGATTGAGGCCCGCCTCCCGATCGTGCCAGGTAGTAGCGTGCAGTGAGGTTGTGAGATCGGGCAAGACCACAGAACCGATTTTGGTGTTGGCGAACGCAGTGCCGAGCCACTTGGCATAGGGTGCGTACTGCCCCGATTGCAGCAACCCGATCCGCATCAGATCCCGCACCAGACCAGCCGCGATGGTGGCAGAGCCTGCCTCGTCCCCCACTTCACCTGCGCGACCCACGAATGGCTGTACTTGCGAGACCCGCATCCAAAGTGCCGCAAGCTGGTACCGCAGGATATCCATCGGATAGAACCCCAGGATCGCACGCATTGCATTCAATTCACCGGCATCGTCCACAAACACCTGGCCAGAAGTGATTTCCAGCAACGACTGCATTGGCGTTGAGAGCCAAACGGCGGGGGTGAGATCGATCTGGTCATCGATACCGAGCGTCCCTCGCAAGATTCGCTGCACGCTCGTAACGCGAAGGCGATGGATGGTCCCCGATTCGTCCGGGAAGGTGGTGCCATCGGCATGCAGGGAGAATCGGGCAGGAAACCCGGCAATGTTTGCCGGCAATACGTCGTCGATGGCGGCATCGATCCGCGCGGCCACATCGTTGCAGGCACTCTCTGGCACCACGATTGTCAGGCGCGGACCCCAATCGTGATCCATGCTGCGTTCGGTGTCATAGCCAGCTACGTCCGATCCAGGCCCGATAAACGCAAGCGCCAGGGAGAGCTGCGGGAACATCACCCGCAGCCTGGGTTCAATGACGCCGGCCAGGCTGCGTGCTACGTCGACACCCGGCACGAACTCGTGTCTCATCACCTCGAACCTCACTTCGCTAGCAAGTCGACCAGTTGTCCACAACCACGCTCGAGGTTGTCGTGGCTGTAAGGCATTGTCCCAGCCAATTGCATTACCTGTCAGGAAATGCTTGACAGCGGCCGACGAATTCTCAACACTGAATACAGGACACCTGTCGGACATTCGCATGGGAGGGGAAACCGTATGAACTCCGCACCACAGGGTAGCAAACCGTCGACCCGGTTGGGGGCACCGTTAACTCGGAGGCGATTCCTGCACATGACCGGCGCGACGTTGGGATCCGCCGGGATGCTTAACCTGCTCAACGCCTGGGGCCAGAACGCGATGGATGGCCTGACCGAGCCACCGAAACTTGATGGAAACGGCGAAGGCACAAAAGTAATCGTGATCGGCGCCGGCCCAGGCGGCTGCCCAGCGGCCTACGAGTTAATGAAACTGGGCTACGATGTCACGATCCTGGAGGCCCGCGATCGGGTCGGCGGCCATGTCTGGACCATTCGCGGCGGCACCACTGGCGAGGAATACGGCAAGGGCGAACAAACCTGCGACTGGCCCGAAGGGTTCTGGTGGGATGCCGGACCCAGCCGTGTGCCGTTTTACCACAACGGCTTCTTCCATTACTGCCGCGAGCTGAATGTGCCGCTGATTGATCACAAGAACCTCAACCTTAACGGCTGGGTCTATGCCGAAGGTATTGATGGCAACCTCGATAGCACAAAGATGCGCCTCCATGAGCTACAGGCCGACATGGCCGGCTACTCCAGCCAATACCTCGCCAATGCGCTCGACCAAAACGCACTGGATGAAGAGCTGACGGAAGAGGATCTTGAGCACTGGAAGAGTTACCTCATTAACTGGGGCATTCTCGAGGCCGATGACCTTAGCTATAAACCTACCGATCACCGCGGCTATGCCGTGCTTCCCGATGTGTACTCGCCGGGCAAAGTGAACGATCCCTATCCGCTCGCCGACCTGCTGCCGTTCGCTGATTCGATGATGCAGGCTGCTGGCGGTTACCTGGCGGCCACCGCAGTATTCGATTGGCAAACCACGATGGTAAAGCCAAAGGGCGGCATGGACCAACTGTACGAAGTGGGTTTTAAGGCAGCATTTGGCGAGCGCCTGAAGCTCAACTCGCCGGTAACCCGCATCAACCAGGACGATGCTGGCGTGACCGTTACCTATACGAACAAGGAGACCGGCGAGGATGAAGAAATCGTCGGCGACTACGTCATGTGCAACATCCCGCTGTCGGCACTCCTGAAGGTGAGCGTGAACTTCAGCGATTCCATGCAGACCGCGATTCGCTCCGTCCCCTATGCCATGGCACTGCGCATGGGCATCGGTTTCAAACGCCGCTTCTGGGAAGAGGACGACTGGATTTATGGTGGCCAAAGCTTCACCAATATTAGCCAGTTGGGTATCCTCGGCTATCCGGACGACGACTATCTCAGCGCCAATGGCGGAGCAATGCTGGGGATGTACAACTTCGGCACCAATGCCGCCTTCGTGAGTTCACTGCCGTACGAGGATCGCGCCCAACTCGCACTCACGCTTGGCAGCAAGGTGCACCCGCAAATGCGCGACGAGTACATTAGCGCGTTCTCGGTTGCGTGGCACCTGGAACCCTACAGCCTCGGGGCCTGGCCCAGCTTCACCAGCGAGAGCCGCGAGCAGGTCATGCCTATCCTCCAGGAACCCGATGGTCGCATCTACCTCGTGGGCGAACACCTCAGCCATGTGAACGCGTGGATGGAAGGTGCCGTGCAGGCCGCATGGATGCAGGTTGAGAAGCTTCATACCCGCGTGATGCAGGGATAAAGGAGAACGCCATGACTTCACGAATGCGAACACGCATTGTTGCGCTGCTCTCGATTGTGGGCATCACCCTGCTGGTGTCGATTCCGTTGCTCTCCAACGCCCAGGATGCAACTCCGGAGATGACCGAGGAGCAAATGATCCAGCGGGGTGCATCCATTTACTACACCGTTTGCGTGGCGTGCCACCAGGTGGATGGCAATGGTGTCCCGGGTATTTACCTGCCGCTGAATAAGGGCGGTATCGCCAACCTTGAGGATCCAACCCTGTTCATATACACGGTCCTGTATGGTCGCGGTGGCATGCCACGATTCAACAGCACCTATTCCAATGCCGATATCGCCTCGGTGATCACCTTTGTCCGCCAGGAGTGGGACAACAACTCCGCGCCGGTGACGGAGGCTGAGGTGGCCGCTGTGCGGGACAACTACAGCGCGACGCCGATCGTGTCGCCAACGCCAGACGCCCAGATCCCGGAGGGTCAAAATCACCCCGAACAACGCCAAGACCCAAGCAACGCCACCCCGGCATCCACGCCATCCAGCTAACGCGTGACCCGGGAGATCGATTGAAC
>DJVD01000243.1:13260-16346 GCA_002440805.1 Chloroflexi bacterium UBA6265 | reverse complement strand
TTGGCCCGTTCCGATTCTGCAGATCTGTCAGAGCGCGCACTTTCGCTGGTTTCCGCTCGGCTGAACGCGACGGGGGTGGACGCTCAGAAAGATTTGGTCGTTACTGCGCCACGCTTGGCACCCGCGGTTGCCGATGTTGCCCAAGCATTGAATGCCGCGACGTCGTTCAACCACGGCCGGGTGGTGGCCGCTGATGACCTTCTCGACAGTGCGCCAGCTGTGACCACTGTGTCGAATGCCGCAGGCGCCGTGGTGTTGGCCCAACTCGACAAGACCTCCATCACGGATCTCGAAGAAGTGGACGCCTTGCTGCGCAGTCTCAATGTCCCCATTCTGGGCACGATCCTGCTCAAATAAGCTCAAAATAACGCCATTACACCCGTGCTTACCAATGGTAGGCACGGGTGTAATCCATATGCTATACTCACATTCGTCACTGGAGACATTGCTCTCCCGAGTGTTCCCCCTCATGGGTTTTCGCCGATCACCTGCACAGCAGGAACCGATCGGACACTGATCTCCTGAACTATCAGGATTACGATCAGGCAGCGCCACCACGGTGGCGTTTGCAGCGCGGGCTATCGCGGTGTTACTTGCACCGATACGCTCCGCACAGATGTGGGTAGCGGCCAGAGCGCCGCAAAGGTTACGTGGTTGGATGGGTATCCACGTCGCCTTCGGATCACAAAATGTGACGCAGGCTACGTGTGGCATCCACCGGGGTAACATTCCCCACGAATTGCTCGATTGCACCTCTCCGCATCGGCTCTCATGTTCATGCCACACAACGTATTGATTACTGATCGATTGCGGTCAGTCGTGACGGTTCAACACCGATGTTGACCCGTGTCATTGGAGTGTGAGTACACATGAACAACCGTTTTATTTCCACCCCGTTCTACCACTGGGATAACGATGGCGGCACCGCCGTGGTCGAGCCCGAAGAAATCGAAGAAGAGATCGCGCCGGTGCGTGTGGATGAAACCCACAGCAACTCCGAGCACGAAATCACGTTCGGCGACCTCGGCCTGAGCCAGGTGCTGCTGGAGAGCATTACCCAGGTTGGCTTCAAGAAGCCGACCCCAATCCAGGCTGCCGCAATCCCGGCCCTGATCGCCGGCCAGGATATCATCGGCCAGGCCCAAACCGGCTCGGGGAAAACCGCTGCCTTCGGCCTGCCCATCATCGATGCCATCAACGAGCGTGACCGCCGTATCCAGGCCCTCATCCTCACCCCAACCCGCGAACTCGCGATCCAGGTGAGCGAAGCGCTGCACAATTACGGCAAGCACAAGGGTATCCAAACCCTCGCCATCTACGGCGGCCAGGCGTACGAGCGCCAGTTCCGTGGCCTCGAGCGCGGCGTCCATATCGTGGTTGGTACTCCCGGCCGCGTCATGGATCACATGCGACGCAACACCCTCAAGCTCAACGACCTCAAGTTCTTCGTGCTCGATGAAGCCGATGAAATGCTGGACATGGGCTTTGTGGACGATATCGAAACGATCCTGAAGTCGGTTCCGGCCGATCGCCAGACCGCGCTGTTCAGCGCAACCATGCCAACCCGGATCGCCGACCTGGCGAACACCTACATGCGCAACCCGCAGCGGATTTCGGTGCGCGGCAAGCAAATGACCGTAACCGAGGTCAATCAAACGAGTTACGAATTCCCGCGCGGCAAGAAGGTGGAAGCCCTCACCCGCATTCTCGAAGCAGAGAATCCGACCAGCGCCATCATCTTCTGCCGCACCAAGCGCAACGTTGATGAGCTGGGCGAGGCCCTGCTGCAGCGCGGGCTTTCGGCCGAGACGCTTCACGGCGATCTCAGCCAGGTCCAGCGCGATCGCGTGATGAAGAAATTCCGCAGTGGCCAGGTGGAAATCCTGATCGCTACCGATGTCGCTGCCCGCGGCCTCGATGTGCCGGAAGTCAGCCACGTGATTAACTACGATGTGCCGGAAAGCCACGAAACCTACGTGCACCGCATTGGCCGCACTGGTCGTGCCGGTCGCGCTGGTGAGGCCATCACCCTGGTGAGCCCCCGTGAGTTCCGTTGGTTGCGACAGGTGGAGCGAACCACCCGCGCCAACATCGAACCACGCAAGCTGCCAAGTCAGCAGGATGTGAATGTCCGCCGACGCCAGAAGCTGGTCGATCTGATGACCAAGGCTGTCGAAGACGAGCGGGCCTACGAGGCCTATCTCGCACCGATCCAGGCGCTGGCTGACGATATGGATATGCAGAAACTGGCCGCAGCCCTGCTTCGGATGTATGCCGAGGAAACCGGTCAGGCCACACTGGATACAACCGGGCACGATGACCTTGCCAACTTCGGTGGCAAGCCGCAGCGCGATATGCAGCGTGAGCCGCAGCGCGATATGCCACGACGTGATCGTGACGATCGCGCCCCGCGCAGCCCGCGTGGTGCCACCAGCGGTGAAGCTGGCATGACCCGCCTCTTCATCAACATTGGTCACAACATGCGCGTTCGCCCGCAGGATTTCGTCGGCGCCATCGCCAACGAGGCCAACATCCCGGGCCGCTCCATTGGCGCCATCGAGATCCAGGACACCTTCAGCTTCGTGGATGTCCCGACCGCCGAAGCAGCCCGCGTGGTGGATGTGCTCAACAACGCCAGCATCAAGGGCCGACCGGTGAACGCCGAACTGGCCAACGAATCGCATGGCGGTGAAAGTGGCTTCAGCCGCGCGCCGCGCAACGATCGCGGTGGCTACCCACGTCGCCCGCGTCCGGAAGGCGTCGGCTTCAATCGTGATGCCCGCCCGGGTGGCAGCAGCAGCTTCGGCCGCGGCCCACGCCCGGAAAGCGCCAACCGACAGCGACGCGATCGCTACTAGTCGTTGGACGTAGGCAGCTTATGAGCGGAGCGCAATGAAACGAGCGACGCACATTCTGTTAGGAGCGGCGGTGGCAATGCCCATCGCCGCTTCGTCGTCTCCGGTTATTGCGCTGGGTGCCGTGTGGTGGGGGATGGTTGGCGGCGGTTATCCCGACTGGTTCGATCTACGTTCTGATTTCAGCCGCCGTCTCAAGCATCGTGGCACCAGCCACAGCCTGCTCCTGGG
>DJVD01000243.1:0-13254 GCA_002440805.1 Chloroflexi bacterium UBA6265 | reverse complement strand
GTCCATCGATACCTGGGCAATGGCGTTTGGGCTCGGGTTCCTCAGCCACATTGTGGCCGATGCCTGCACCCGCGCCGGTGTGCAGCCGTTCCTGCCGTTCAGCCGGTTGAAGGTTTGGATCCTGCCGATGTGGCTACGGGGAAAATCCGAAGGCACACCCGATACCATCGGCCGGGTGATCGCTATCGCTGTGATCGTAGCCAGCGTCAGTCGGTTCGTAAGCCTGCAAGTATCCTGGTGAGAGCCCAGGCCAACAAGACTATTGCCACCCCATAGCTCCAGCCACCGATTACGTCGGTCGGCCAGTGAGCCCCACTCCATACCCTGCTCCAGCCAACCAGCACCGCCAGTACGATTGCCAATCCGGTGATCAGCCACCGGTAGTGTCGTGAAATTGACACATCCCGGGCGATCATCACCACGATTGTGGCAATCATTGCCGCTGTCATGCTGTGACCACTGGGATAGCCGAAGCCATGGGCGTGTGAGGGAAGTTGCACCAAGTTGGGATCGGGGCGAGGTGACTCGAAGATCGGTTTCAGGACCATCCCGGCCAGCCGAAGCATGCCTGTAACAATGAAGAACGCGGATCTCTGCCACGCCCTCAGGAGTGCCGAGATGACTGCCCCTCCCACCAACACTACGATCGCCGTGGGGGTGTAACCCAACATATCCCCTAAACGTTCAAGAGCATCAGGGAGTCCTCCCTGCCACTGCTGCGACCACTGGGCGATGCTCACATCGGCCGCAAACACGTTGTCACCGGCGGCAAACAGGCCGAGCATGGTGGCCGCAATCGCCAGGCACAACGCCAAAGCGAACGTCCATCGCGCATGGGTATTGTCCAAAAACAGATCCTCCCATAGCATGCTAACAATCTGCAAAAGCATACCGTGTCCGGAAAATCCCGACGATCGTCACCGTCATATGGGGAAGGAGGCTGCTTACCATTCGCCGATCCGGGGCAATGCTGCCCTAGCGTACGCACCGTTGCGTGGATGTCCTGTTCAACCATCTCTTCAGCAAATTCTGAAAGGAATTCATNNTTTTGAACACTCCAGGAACCACCGGCCGCCAGTTGGTAGATCAGCTTCGCGCAGGCACGCTCTCCCGCCGCAAGTTTGCACAGATGGCCGCAGCTCTCGGATTGCCGCCGGCGCTGATCACTGCCGCCGCAACCCGGGTTTCCGCGCAAGACGCCACCCCCGAAGAGATCGATTACTTCACCTCCGATGGATCCCCGAACGATTCCGGTATGGAGGGACGCACCCGGGGCGAAGGCGGCGAGCTTCGTATCATTCAATACCAGGCACCCACCATCCTCAGCCCGCACACGGCTACCGGCTACAAGGATTTCGATGCGTCCCAGCTCACCATCGAGCCGCTGTTTGGTTACCTGCCCGATGGCCAGTTGTACGGCATCCTTATCGACGAAGTGCCAACCCTCGAAAATGGCCTGCTATCGGAGGATGGACTTACCGTCACCCTTAAGCTCAAAGAGGGATTGCTGTGGAGCGACGGCGAGCCGGTAACGGCGGACGATATCGCGTTCACCGTCGATTGGGTGTTGGACGATGCCAATGCCACCACCACTCGAGGCACCTACGCCATCATCGAATCGGTGGAAGTGCAGGATGAACGTACTGCCCTGGTGACGTTTACCCAGCCAAATCCCTTCTGGTTTGAGCCCTTTACCAGCTATACCACCGGTATGTTGTATCCCAGGCACATCCTTGAGGTTGAAGGAGCACATGAGAGCTTTGTCATCGCACCTGTTGGTACCGGGCCGTACAAGGTGGAAAGCTTCACCCCGAACGATGAGATTCAGTTCGTGATGAACGAGAACTATCGCGAGGCCAACAAGCCATTTTTCTCGCGGGTAATGCTGAAGGGTGGTGGCGATGGCGCGGCGGCGGCTCGCGCCGTGCTATCCACCGGGGAGTTCGATTTTGCCTGGGGCCCGGGCGTCGAGCCCGATATCCTCAACTCCATGATGGGCGAGGAGTCGCTGGGAGCCCTGGTGCCGGTGCTGCCAGTGAATGTGGAGCGCATGGCGATTAACCACAGCGATCCGTGGACAGAGGTTGATGGCCAGACCAGTGAGGTCAACACGCCGCACCCGATCCTTTCCGATCCGGTGGTGCGCGAGGCGATGTCGATTGCCATCGATCGGCAACTCATCGCCGACCAGTTCTACGGCCTGGGTTCGACCGCTGCTATTAACGTCATCAATGGCGATCTGGCCATCGAATCGCCAAATACCGAATATGTGTTCGATGCCGCAGCGGCAGAGAAATTGCTCGATGACGCCGGTTGGGTGATGGATGGCGACGTGCGCGCGAAAGATGGCATGGAGCTCAGCTTCGTCTTCGCATCACCCATTTCTGGCCGACGGCAAAAGACCCAGTCGGTTATTAAGGCGAATCTGGAAGCCATCGGTTTCAAGATTCAGTTGGAGCAGGTTGATGCGGGTATCTTCTTCGATGCCTCGGAGGGCAACGACCAGAGCTTCAACAAGTTCCCGTGGGATCTCATGCTCTACATCATGCCGCAGGGCAGCACCCGCCCGCTCACGTACATGGAGCAGTGGTACAGCGGCCCTGAACTGGAAAACGTTGCCCAGGCATCCAATGCCTGGACCGGCAGCAATATTGTCCGCTGGGTAAACGAGGAATATGACGAACTGTGGCGCAGTGCCCAGGGCCAAACCGACCCGGAAGCATTGATCGACACCTTTATCGCCATGAATGACCTGGTAGTTGGCAACCATGTGCTGGTACCAGTGGTCGTGGTCGGCGGAGGGAGCATCGGCGCCAATCGATTGCGCATGGAAACGTTGGTGACCGGATCGTTCTCGGGCGCCTACGCCAACATCGCCAACTGGAACACCGTCGACTAGCTCGAAAAGCGGGGAGGCACGTGAAAACGTGTCTCCCCGTACGTTACTCACCAGGGAACCACAATCCCCGGAAGAAGGGTCCGCGTCCCCGCCGTTGTAGTTGTCAACCCGGTGCGGGTTCGGTTATCGTGAACCCAGCGAAAACAAATCAGCGTACTGGGCCAGAGCCGCGAGGACGATTCTTTGCGTATCTGCTGTTCCTGATTCCTGAGGAGTTCTCGTGCGTATCGTGTGTTCGTATAAGAGAAATGGAAGGCCGCATGAGCAAGATGTCACTTCGAAACCTGGTTGACGAGCTCGCATCGGGCGCGATTTCGCGCCGCACATTCATGAGCCGGGCTGCAACGCTTGGTGTCACCGGCGGTGCCGCGCTGGTACTGGCCAACGCCGCTGGCGTTTCGGCCAAGAACGGATACCGCAACGGTTTTGCGGTGTACCAGGGTGCCGATGGTACCCCGGTGGCGAGCCCAGAGCCGGGCGCAGCTGGACGGCCGGCGGAAAATACCGAAGGTCAAACTCGCGGTGAAGGCGGCGAGGTGAAGTTGATCCAGTGGCAGGCACCAACCCTCATGAGCCCGCACGTCAGCTCGGGCACCAAGGATTTCCTTGCCGCCCAAATCGTGCTTGAGCCGCTCATCCACTACGATCCCAACGCTCTGCTCATCCCCAATCTGGTGACGGAAGTGCCATCGGTTGAGAACGGCATGCTCGCCGAAGATCTCACCTCGGTCGAACTTCACCTCCTGCCAGATGTGGTCTGGAGCGATGGCGAACCGTTGACCGCCGAGGATGTAGGCTTCACCATCGATTGGGTCCAAAACACCGAGAATGCTTCGGTGAACTTCGAGAACTACCGGGCGATCTCCGATTGGGAGGTTATCGATGATCTCACCATCAAGGTGAACTTCAGCGAACAAAACCCGTTCTGGTTCGATGCGTTCTCAGGCACCTCCACGGGCTTCGTGTATCCGAAACACATCCTGGAAGTTGAAGGCGCCCACGATGCCTTCATTACCAACCCAATTGGTACGGGCCCGTATGTGGTGGAATCCTTCACCCCGAATGACGAGGCCATTTACGTCGTCAATGAGCTCTATCGTGAGCCGAACAAGCCGTTCTTCAACCGGGTGTGGTTGAAGGGTGGTGGCGATGCTGCTGCGGCAGCCCGCGCCGTTATCCAGACCGGCGAGTTCGATTACGCCTGGAACCTGGTTCTTGAGCCGGATGTCCTGAGCGAAATGGAAGCCGAAGATTCACCGGGTCAACTCCTGGTGGTTCCTGGTGTCTCCGTATCCGTCGAGCGCGTCAACTTTAACTTCTCTGATCCCAACACCGAAGTCGATGGGCAGCGCAGCCACAAGGACACACCGCACCCGTTCCTGACCGATGATGCGGTTCGCCGCGCCATCGTGCTGTCTGTGAACAGGGAACAGATCGTCCAGAATTTCTACGGCGAAGGCCAACAAATTGCCACGAACATCGTGTATGGCGATGAGGCCGTCATCAGCAAGAACACCGAATACGAATACGATCCCGAGAAGGCCAAGCAAACTCTCGAAGAAGCCGGCTGGGTCGATAACGGCTCGGGCGTTCGCGAGAAGGATGGCGTGGCGCTCCAGGTCGTCTACGCAACCAGCGTGAACTCGGTTCGCCAGAAGATCCAGAGTGTGGTGAAGGCCAACATGGAGGAAGTCGGCTTCCGCGTACAGCTGGAGCAGGTCGATTCCGGCATCTACTTCGACGCAAGCGAAGGAAATGACGAGAACATCTACAAGTTCTACTGGGACATGTGCCAGTACCAGGGCGTGCCGAATAACCCACGTTCGATGAGCTTTATGAACGTGTGGTACGCCGGACCGGATGGCGAGAACATTGCCCAGGCCAGCAACAACTGGAACGGTGGCAACAACAGCCGCTGGAGCAACGCTGATTATGACGCCGCCTTTGAGGCTGCGAAGACCGAGACCGATCCGGACAAGCTGACGGAACTTTTCGTCCAGATGAATGACATCCTCATTCACAACGACGTGCTGTTGCCGATCGTGCTCACGAATAACCCGCGTGCGATCAACCGAAAGCTCAATGCCAACAATATCGCCCGCGCAGCATTCAGCTACGATTACTGGAACATCGCGAACTGGAACTGGAATCCGGAAAGCTAGCCGCTGATACGGCATTAGCCCCAAGGAACAATCAAGGCCCGCCCATGATCAGCACGATAATGGGCGGGCCTGTTTGTGCAGAACTTACAATTGTTTCGCCACCACCGTGTTGCAACGGCCAAGAGCGATGAATTAGTATTATGGCAATGCTACTGAACCCAAGACCGTGGGCATGCCCATGATGCTGACAATGACGTCGGCCGACACTCTGCACAACTGGCAGGGATGTCGGGGCGATCAGTCGCACCGTTGTCCTTTGATGAGGACGAATGCCGTTATCGGATCGCCTGGCCGATGGGAACAAATCCCCTCGCCATGTGTTTCTGCGAACGTGGCACTTGCTGCGTTCAATCCGTACACCTGTGCTGTAAGCACATTGGAGGATTCACCAGATGGATCAGAAAACTACTACCGGTCCGTTGCGAGAACTTGTTGATTCGTTCAAGGCTGGCAAAATCAATCGCCGCCGCTTCGCCCAGGGCGCAACTGCCCTTGGCCTGAGCACACCGGTGGTTGCATTCCTGGCCAATAACGCCGTGGCACAGGATGCCACTCCCGATGCAACAGCCGTCGGCGAGGCCCGTGTTCGACCTGAAGTAGGCACCGAGAACCAGGAGCGCGGTGCTGGCGGTGACCTCAACATCATCCAGTGGCAGGCTGCCACCCTCCTGAGCCCACACGTGGCCACCGGCGTCAAGGACATCCTGGGCTGCGTGATTGTGCTCGAGCCGCTCATCCATTACCTGAGCGATGCTTCGATGGTGCCGAACCTGCTGACCAAGATGCCGAGCCAGGCCGATGGTGATCTTGCCGAAGACCTCACCTCCGTCACGCTGACCCTGATGGAAGGTGTTACCTGGAGCGATGGCGAGCCATTCACCGCCAACGATGTTGGATTCACCATCGATTGGGTGCAGAACCCGGACAACGCGTCTGTGAATATCGGCGTGTATGAGCCAATCGAATCCTACGAAGTGGTTGATGATCTCACCATCAAGGTGAACTTCAATGCCCCGAACCCGTTCTGGTTCACCCCGTTTGCCGGCACCAGCACCGGCTATGTGTATCCCAAGCACGTGCTTGAGGCCGAAGGTTCTCACGATGCCTTCCTGAGTGCCCCCATCGGTACCGGTCCGTACGTGGTAGAAAGCTTCACCCCGAACGATGTGGCCGTGTACGTGGCAAACGAGAACTATCGTGAGCCGAACAAGCCATTCTTTAGCCGCGTTACGATCAAGGGTGGTGGCGATGCCGCTGCCGCTGCTCGTGCCGTTGTGCAAACAGGTGAGTCCGACTTTGCCTGGAACCTCCAGGTTGAGCCGGATGTGCTTGCCGGTATGGAAGCCGAGGACAACAAGGGCGTGTTCCTGCCGTACCCGGGTGTTGCCGTTGAGCGCATCAACTTCAACTTCTCTGACCCGAACAAAGAGGTGGACGGCCAGCGCAGTGAGATGAACACGCCGCATCCGTTCCTCACCGATGATGCAGTTCGCCAGGCCATTAACACGGCTGTTGACCGCGAGACCATTGCCAACAACTTCTATGGCAATGGCCAGCCACACGCCGTCAACATCCTCAATGGTGACCCGCGCACCGATTCACCGAACACCACCTACACCTTCGACCCTGACGCGGCTGCTGCCACGTTGGAAGAGGCAGGTTGGGTGCTGGATGGCGATGTCCGCTCCAAGGATGGCGTCGCCCTCGAGGTTGTGTTCGCCACATCCGTGAACCCGGTTCGCCAGAAGGAACAGGCCGTTGTGAAGGCCAACCTGGAAGCCATCGGCTTCAAGGTGCAGCTGGAGCAGATCGACGCCGGTATCTACTTCGACGGTGCCGAGGGCAACGAGCAGAACATCAACCACTTCTACTGGGACTTCTGCATGTACCAGAGCGTTCCCAGCACGCCGCGCCCGCTTAGCTTCTTCGAAGCCTGGTGGTCCGGTGATGACGGCGATAACATCGCCCAGAAGAGCAACAAGTGGAACGGCTCGAACAACTCGCGCTACCAAAATCCGGAATTCGATGCTGTGTGGGAAGCCGCTCGCGTCGAGCCAGATCCGGAGAAGTTGGCCGATCTCTTCATTGAGATGAATGACATCATCATTAACAACAATGTCATTCTGCCGCTGGTGGTCGTTGGTTCCCCGCGTGGTGCCAGCAAGCGATTGCGCCACGAGAACATCGAACTCGCCGCCTACTCGTACGATTACTGGAACATCGCCAACTGGAACCTCGCGGAGTAAACCCCGCCAGCAGTTTCCTGCGGCAAACTCGAAGCACCCTGCCAGCTATGGCAGGGTGCTTCGGCGTTAACGGGTGTAGCCGCGGTTTTATCTGGCACAATGGAGGAATGCTTGCGTCCCGACCGGGAAACGGGCGGGCGCTATTGCCCCACAAAGGAAAGTGACACTCCATGACCAATGCACCACTTGCCGAGGCTGTATCTCGATTTGCGGCTGGAACAACAGACCGCCGTGCCTTTATCGCGCGAGCGACCGCACTGGGAGTGAGCGCCAGCGCCGCCGTCTTCCTGGCAAATACCGTATCCGGGCAGGAATCCACCCCGGTGCCAGGTGCCGCGATGCGCCCCGATGCCGGTACCGATGGCCAGGAGCGCGGTGGTGGTGGGCAACTGGCCATCATGCAATGGCAGGCCCCGACATCGTTGAGCCCACACCTGGTTACCGGGTCGAAGGATTTTCTGGCCGCCATGCTGGTGATGGAACCGCTGATCCATTACTCGGCCGATTCCGCGATGGTGCCGAACCTTGTTACAGAGATCCCTACTATCGAGAACGGACTGCTGGCCCAAGATCTCACGAGCGTCACCCTCAAACTGCTGCCGGGCATTACCTGGAGCGACGGGGAACCGTTGACGGCCGACGATGTGGCGTTCACCACAGAGTGGGTGAAGGACCCGGCCAACAACTCGGTGAACCAGGGCGTGTTTGCCGCCATCGCATCGACTGAGGTGGTGGATGATCTCACCATCACCGTCAACTTCACCGACACCAATCCGTTCTGGTTCGATCCGTTCACCGGTATCGTCACGGGAACGGTCTATCCTCGCCATATTATTGAAGCCACAGGCCACGATGCGTTCATGTCCGCGCCAATCGGCACCGGTCCTTACAAGGTCGATTCGTTCAGCGCCAACGATTCGGTCACATATTCCATTAACGAGAACTATCGTGAGGCCAACAAGCCATGGTTTAGCAGTGTGCAATTGAAAGGTGGTACCGATGCCGCCAGCGCCGCACGCTCTGTGCTGCAAACAGGCGATTTCGATTTCGCCTGGAAACTGCAGGTGGAGCCGGATGTGTTGGCCAGCATGATTTCGGAGGATGGCCCCGGCGTGCTGATGCCGTTCCCCGGTGCCGCTGTGGAGCGCGTCAACCTCAACTTCAGCGATCCGAACAAGGAGGTGGATGGCCAGCGATCGGAAATGAACACGCCGCATCCCTTCTTCACGGATATCGTCGTGCGTGAGGCGGTATCGTTGGCCATTGATCGCGAATTGATCGCCACCGAGTTTTACGGCAATGGCCAACCGGCTGCGATTAACTTGCTCAATGGCGATCCGATGATTGAATCGCCGAACACCTCGTGGAGCCACGGTCCCGATCGCGCCAACCAGATCCTTGATGAGGCTGGATGGACGCTCGAAGGCGATGTGCGCAGCAAGGACGGTGTGGAGCTGAGCGTCGTGTTTGCCGCCAGTGTCAACCCCGTACGGCAAAAGTCGCAGGCGGTGATCAAGGCCAATCTTGAGGCGATCGGCATGCGTGTGGCGATCGAATCCATTGATTCGGCGATATTCTTTGATACCGCCGTTGGCAATGATCAAAATTATGCTCACTTCTACTGGGATATGAACATGCTGCAAAGCGTGCCCAACAGCCCACGTTCCATGCAAAGCATGGAAACGTGGTACGCCGGGCCCAATCGCGAGAACATTGCCCAGCGCAGCAATGGATGGGCGGGGCAAAATACCTCCCGCTATGTGAGTGAGGCGTACGATGCCGCGTTCGAGGCGGCCCGGGTTGCCACCGATGCCGAGGAACTGGCCGCCCAGTTTATTGCCATGAACGATGACCTGATCCTCAACTTCGTGCTCGTGCCACTGGTTGTGGCCGGCGAACCGCGCGCGGTGAGCAAGCGATTGCGCGCCGACAATATCGCCCTTGGCCCGTTCTCGGGTGATTACTGGAACATCGCCAACTGGAACGAAGCCGAGTAGCGCACACCAGGAATTCTCAAGCGGCCATTTCAGTTACTGACATGGCTGCTCCTGGTTTTCGGGCAGAAAGGGGATGAAAGGGGTTCCGCCAAAAGACTCTTCGGGTATGATAGCCAGAACCAACAAGGGGAATAGCGCGCGCTCCACCAGGGATCAGTGTTGTCCTTCTTCGGTTGGTCAATTGTCACGGTTAGGGGGAATCCAGACATGACGAACAGTACAACAGGACCTTTCTCGACACTCTATTCGCAGCTGAAATCCGGCGAGATTTCGCGCCGCTCGTTTATCGAACGGTCCGTTGGCCTCGGTATGGGCGTCGGCATGGCGCTGATGGCGGCCGATGCCGTTGCCCAATCGGCTACTCCAGATGCACCAGCCGCCAGTGCCGAGGGCGTGATCCCCGCGGTGAATACCGAAAACCAGACCCGCGGTGAAGGCGGAGAGCTGAAAATCCTGCAATGGCAGGCGCCGAGCCAGCTCAATGGCCTGGTAGCCACTGGCGACAAAGACCAATTGGCATCCGGACCCGTGCAGGAATCACTGATGGTTCGGTTGGCAGATGGTGTACTTGCCCCGCAGTTGGTCACCCAGGTGCCAAGTGTGGCTAATGGCGATCTCGCCGAAGACCTTACGTCGGTGACGTTTCGCCTTAAGGAAGGCGTACTGTGGAGCGATGGCGAGCCGCTGACGGCGAACGACGTCGCCTTTACCATCGATTGGGCGCTGGATGAGGCCAACGCGGTTACCTCATACAGCTTCTACGAGACAATCGATTCGACCGAAGTTGTCGACGATCTCACCATCACCATCAACTTCAAGAATCCGAATCCCACCTGGGCCGATGCCTACACCGGCATGGGCTCCGGCCTGGTGCTGCCGAAGCATATCCTGGAGGGTGCCGATCAAACGGCGCTCGATCAGTTCCGCAGCAACCCAATCGGTACCGGCCCGTACGTGGTGGAAAGCTTCTCCGCCAACGACCAGGTCATCTACGTCGCCAACCAGAACTATCGCGAAGCCACCAAACCGTACTTCGAGCGGGTACTGCTCAAGGGCGGCGGTGATGCCCAGGCCGCGGCCCGGGCCACCATCCAGACAGGTGAGTTTGATTACGGCTGGAACCTGGCCGTGGAGCCCGAGCTGCTACGCGAGATGGAAAAGGCGGATAATCCGGGCGAACTGGTGACCTACGGTGGCCTCACCATCGAACGCATGAACTTCAACTTCTCCGATCCCAATACCGAGGTGAACGGGCAGCGTAGTGAAATGAACACCCCGCACCCGTTCTTGAGTGATTTGGCCGTGCGCCAGGCGATTCGCATGGGGACCAACCGCACGCTGATGAGCGAGCAGTTCTACTTTGGCCCGGTAGATGAGCCGCCGGTGCAGAATGTGCTCTCAGGAATCCCATCCATGGAGTCCCCAAACACCGAATTGGTCTACGATCCCGAAGGTGCCAAGGCGCTGCTGGACGAAGCCGGCTGGGTGATGGATGGCGACTTCCGCAAGAAGGACGGGGTGGAACTCAAGATCGTGCATTACACCACGGTCAGCCCGGTGCGTCAGAAAATCCAGGCTGTGTTCAAGCAGAACATGGCGGATATCGGCATCGAAGTCGAGATTTCTTCCGTGGATTCGGCGATTTTCTTTGATAACGCTGTCGGCAACGACCAGAATAACAGCCATTTTTACCAGGATATGAACGAGTTTGCGTCAGGCGTGGGCGCCCCGCCGCCAGTGGCGTACATGATTCGCTGGTACACGGGTGAGGGTGGTCGCGAAATTGCCCAACAGAGCAACGGCTGGGCGGGCCGCAATATCCAGCGCTACCAGAATGCGGAGTATGATGCGATTTACGATGCCGCCCGCATCGAGCCGGATCCGGCCAAGTCGGCTGAGATGTTCATTCAGATGAACGATATCCTGTTCAACGATGCCGCTGTTCTGCCGCTTGTGCGCTATGGCTCCAAGGCCGGCGTCAGCAAGCGCCTGAACCGCGAGAACCTCGCGCTCAGCGGCTACGAGTTCAGCTACTGGAACATCGCCAACTGGAATGTGAACGAATAGCCTCCAGGTTGCACGATTCCCGGTCAGCGAAAAACACCAGCCAGGCAAAACGCCTGGCTGGTGTTTGCGTAGTGGGGCCGAGCCTGATTCCCAATCAGTGGATTCGGGTGGCACGGGAGTTGCGTAGTAACTGGCAGGCACGAGCCACGCGGTGCGGAAACGCACTGCCATTCACACCAGAAAGGACTCCCACGTGAGTATTGAAGACCGCTTTGATGCACGAAAAGACGACCTCAAGGGTAAGGCCAAGGAAGGCTATGGTAAGGTCGCTGACGACGAGTCGACAGAAGCCGAAGGCAAGTTCGACCAGATGAAGGGCGACCTCAAAGAAGGTTTGGCCGACGTCAAGGACAAGATGAACGATATGAAGGATAAGTTGACCGACAAGGACAACTAGTCACTTCTCGTTCCAGTGCATTTCCCTAAATCGGGATGGTCAACCAATCGGTTGGCCATCCCGATTGCCGTTTTCTGGTAATTGCACTCGTGCATCCGTGCCCATATGAGCCCCAGGCCGAATGGTTGCCAGATGGTGAGGCTCGGCTAAGATGATCGTTGGGCCCACGAGGGTTCGGTTGCGTGGTTGACCCTGCAATTTCCTCAGGATCAGCCTCGTTTTTTATGAACCAGGAGTTATTAAGTGTTCGAGAAGAAACAAGGTCCATTCACCTCCTTGCATCATGCACTGCGTGCCGGCGAAATTAGCCGCCGCACGTTCATTGAGCGTTCCACGGCCCTCGGCATGGGCGCCGGTGTGGCGCTGATGGTGGCCGATGCTGCTGCGCAAGGCACTCCGGAAGCGTCTCCCGCGGCATCGTCGGTGGAAGAAGAAGTTCGCACATTGCCAGATTCCGGAACCGAAGGTCAGACCCGCGGTGAGGGTGGCGAACTGAAGATCATCCAATGGCAGGCTCCCAGCCAGCTCAATCCGTTACTGGCCACCGGCGACAAGGACAACCTTGCCTCCCAGTTGGTATGCGAATCCCTGCTTGTGCGCGATGTTGAAGGGCAATTGATCGCCAACCTCGTCAAGGAAGTACCGTCGCTGCAGAACGGCCTTCTCGCCGAGGATCTCACCTCCGTTACCTACAACCTCCTCGAAGGCGTGCTGTGGAGCGATGGCGAGGCGATGACCGCCAACGATGTGGCCTTCACCGTTGAATGGGCCAAGGATCCGGCCAATCCGGTTGTGCTTGCCAATGTGTACAACCGCATCACCGAGGTCGAGGTCATTGACGACCTTACCGTGAAGTTGATGTTCGATTCCCCGAATCCCACCTGGGCTGATGCCTTTGCCGGTAGTGGCAGCGGTGTGGTGCTGCCGAAGCACATTCTGGAAGGCGCGGACGAAAACGTGCTGAACGAATTCCGCGCCAATCCGGTTGGTACGGGTCCGTTCAAGGTCGAAAGCTTCTCTGCCAACGACCAGGTCACCTACGTGATCAACGAGAACTACCGCCACGAGAACAAGCCGTTTTTTGAGCGTGTGCTCCTCAAGGGTGGTGGCGATGCTGCCGCCGCTGCACGCGCAACCCTGCAGACAGGCGAGTTTGACTTCGGCTGGAACCTGAACGCCGAGCGCGATGTGATGGCCGGCATGATCTCGGATGACAATCCGGGCCAGTTCGTGGTTCAGGGTGGCCTTAACGTCGAGCGCATCAATATCAACTTCTCCGACCCGAATACTGAAGTCGACGGCCAGCGCAGCGAAATGAACACGCCGCACCCGGTGCTTTCGGATATCGCCGTCCGCAAGGCCATGCAGCTGGGCATCAACCGCGAACTGATTTCCGAGAACCTCTACCTCGGAATGGAAGCCGAGCCGGCTGTGGCCAATGTGCTCACCGGTATCCCGATGATGGAATCGCCGAACACCGAGCTGA
>DJVD01000042.1:1114-3161 GCA_002440805.1 Chloroflexi bacterium UBA6265 | reverse complement strand
ACCCAAGGGGCACCGTATGCACGACAACCCCAATCAACTCCCGGTACAATGCAGCCCAACATACGTTACCGTGCGCACCCCTGATTGCCGCACCCAGTGATGGAGCATGAGCACCTCGTGACCCCAGACAATTCTGATTTCATCTTCGATAGTGACGACCTCATTTCCGAGAAAATGCTCGCCGATGATCGCCAGGCGCTCGAGCCCGTGCTCAAGTCGCTGAAGCAAGCCGGGTACTACGCCTACGGCATGGTCAACGACGAGAACGAATGGACCATCGCCGCCGACGACGAACTGGGACGCATTGATGTGAAAGTTGGTCGCGATGGCTTTGAAGTGATCCTGTGGATGAGCTCCCCGGGGCGATACGCCGATGAGGAAAGCCCGTGGAAACAGGCCTCCCGCAGCAGGCTGGCCCGCATTTCCCTCCCGCGCATAGCCAGGGGATTCCTGCAACCACACCAGACGGCAACCTGGGATGAAGTTGACCAGGGCGTGGCCGTATCGGAGCATTACGAACTGCCATTCACCCGCGCTGCCGATATCGGCCAATTTGTGCGCGCAAATCACCCCAAACTTGAAGACCTGCTGACGCTGATTGAACGCCAACTCGATTAACAGGAAGGACCATGCGCGTGAGCCACGATCTTTCGCCCGCCCAGGCGCAAGCCAATCAATGGAAGTGGAAATGGCGACGCCGAATCGCGGTAGCGCAGGGGCTTTACGAAGCGGAATTGGTCATTCGTGGTGGACGCGTGCTGAACGTGTTTACCGAGGAACTGATCGAGGCCGACGTCGCCATCGATGCCGGTGTGATCGCAGGTATTGGCAACTATCCCCTGGCGCGCACCGAGATTGTGCTGCACGGCGAAGTAATAGCGCCGTCGTTCATCGATGCCCATATTCACACCGAGGCCAGCCTGTTGTGGATGCCTCGTTTCGCCGAAGCGGTTGTGCCGCACGGCACGGGCACCATCGTCACCGATCCCCACGAGATGGCGAACGTTGCCGGGATAGAAGGCATCCGAGCCATGCGCGATGCGGCCCGAACAGCGCCGCTGAATGTCTTTTTCACCGCTCCGAGTTGCGTGCCCGCCAGCAGGCATGAAAGCCCCGGTGCTGACTGGCCGTTGGCAGATATCGAGGACATGCTGGCCTGGCCGGAAACCGTCGGCCTGGGTGAGATGATGAACTTCCCTGCCCTGTTGGCCGGAGAGCAGGACATTGCCGACATCCTTGTCGCTGCGCGCGGGCACCGGTTGGATGGCCATAGCCCGCTGCTCACTGGTCGCGCCCTTACCGCCTATATTGCTGCCGGCATCGGCTCGGACCACGAATCGGTATCGCTGGCTGAGGCCGAAGAGAAGTTACGCCAGGGCCTGATGATCATGATCCGCGAAGGCAGCAGCGAGAAGAACATGCACGAATTGCTGCCGCTTGTTTCCAACACAACGTATCCACGCATCTGCTTTGCCTCCGACGATCGCGATTGCCACGACCTGGCAGAAGTTGGGCATGTGGACGATATCCTTCGCCTCGCGATAGCCGCCGGGCTCGATCCGGTACGGGCCATTCGCATGGCCACATGGAATGCTGCCCAATACTGGCAACTGCCAGGCATTGGCGCCGTGGCGCCCGGCTACGATGCGAACCTGGTGATCCTTTCCGACCTCGAACAGGTCACCGTCGCGAAAACGCTGTATCGAGGCCAGGTGGTGGCCGAGCATGGTGCCATGACCTCCACGCTCGAAGAAGCCGAGATCCCCCACGAACTCCTTCACACCGTCAATGTTGCGCCGGTACGACGCTCCCAGATGCAGGTGGCTGCCGAAGACGTCACCAAAGCGATTCAACTGGTGCCGGGTCAAATCGTGACAAAGTTGATTCAGATCGAACCGGCTGCAGAGGGGAATGTAGCCATCTCTGATACGTCTCGCGACCTGCTTAAAACCGTCTCGGTCGAACGGCATCGCGGCACTGGCCGGATAGGCGTGGCGTTCACCAACGGCTTTGGACTTAGCCGGGGCGCTATTGCCAGCACCGTCGC
>DJVD01000042.1:0-996 GCA_002440805.1 Chloroflexi bacterium UBA6265 | reverse complement strand
AGTACGCTCGCCGATCCGTTTGGCATTCTTGCCTTCCTCTCGCTTTCCGTTATTCCCGAGGCACGCGTTACCGATCGGGGCCTGCTCGATCTCACCGCGCACCTGGAGACCACCACATGACACTCTCGCCGAACGAATCCTCCCGCCTCCGCGCTTTCGATTCAGAAACCACCACCGATGTCGTTGTCATCGGTGCCGGAATCGCCGGGCTGAGCTTTGCATTGCGATTGCCGGCAAACATCGCGCTGGTGGTGCTTACGAAAAGCCAATTGGGCGAAAGCAACACGAAATACGCGCAGGGGGGCATGGCGGCCGCGATCGGTCCCGAAGATTCGGCCCAGCTGCACCTGATCGATACGGTTGAAGCAGGGGCGGGCCTGACCGAAACCGAAACGGCCACCGGCCTGGTTGAACGTGGTGCCAGCGCGGTGCGCTGGTTGCTGCTGCAGGGTGCCAGGTTCGATCTTGATGGCAACACCCTCCAGCTCGGGAACGAGGCGGCCCATTCCCGCCGTCGCATTCTCCACGCGGGCGGTGATGCTACAGGTGCCGAGATTGAACGTGCCCTTGTGGCCAAATTGCGCCAGCGCAAGAACACGCGCATTGTCGAATATGCCTTTGCGGTCGACCTTGTGCTCAATGAAGATGATTCCATCGGCGGTGCCACATTCCTGCATGCCGATGGTTCGGTAGAGCGAATCCTCGCCCGGACGACGGTGATGGCAAACGGCGGTGCTGGCCGATTGTGGAATATCACCAGTAACCCAAAGGATGCCAATGCCGATGGCGTCGCCATGGCACTGCGGGCGGGTGTTGACCTGGCTGACCTCGAGTTTTGCCAGTTCCATCCCACCGTATTACGAAAGGAAGGCATCACGCCGTTCCTGATCTCGGAAGCGGTGCGTGGTGAGGGTGCATACCTCGTGAACTCCGCTGGTGAACGGTTCATGCTGGACCTCGATCCGCGTGCGGAACTCGCCCCGCGCAATGTGGTGG
>DJVD01000012.1 GCA_002440805.1 Chloroflexi bacterium UBA6265 | reverse complement strand
CCGACCGTGGCTCCGACAGAAACCCCGGTGACTCCTGTTGTGACACCGACTGTGGCGCCGACCAAGGTTCCGGCCACGGTTGCCCCGACCGCAACGGTTGCACCAACCGCAGCTGCAGTCACTGGCCTGCCAAGCACCGGTGATGGCGATGGTGGCGGCAACGCAACCATCTGGCTGACGGTGGCCAGTATCTCCATGCTGGTGGTTGCCGGCATCGGTATCCGCCGCAATATGGTGCGCTAATCCGCACCCGGCTCGCCCGGTGCATCCGGGCGGGCACCTCTCCCGATCTCCATGGCCCTGTATAAGGAAGGTGGAGGTCGGGGTCGGGCCAGTACTACCGGCCCCAGAAGCACACAAACGGCATTGCCCCATGGGCAGTGCCGTTTGTGTGTGCCGTTGTACACGAGTCCGGCACGCGTATCCTTTGCCCACTGTACGGACATTCGTAACGGTGGCAAGGTTCCTGCATATATATCTGCGAAACGATGTTTGTTCGTTCGTATTACTTGGAGGTTTATCAATGTCCCTCGAAACCACACGTGACCTGTTCCTGCACGAGCTTTCCGATTTGGTGAGCGCCGAGCACATCTTCCACAAGGTGCTGGGCGAAATGGCCGATATGGCCGAGAACGCCGATGCGAAGAAGGCGTACTCCAGCCACCAGAAGGAAACCCAGGGCCACATCGATCGCCTGATGAAGGCCTTCACGATGATGGGCGAGAAGCCGGAGCAGATCACCTGCGAGGCAGCCGACGGCCTGCGCAAGGAGCACGAGAGCCTGAAGGAAGAGAAGCCGGAAGGCATCGTCAAGGAACTCGGCCTGGCCATGGGCGCTGGCAAGAGCGAGCACTACGAGATTGCCAGCTACCGCATGCTGGCCCAGGTGGCCCGTGGCCTCGGCGAGAGCGATGTCGCCGACCTGCTGAGCCAGACCCTGGCGGAAGAGGAAGAGGCCGAGAAGAAGGTGCGCGAGATCGCCCGCGGCATGAACAGCGACATCAAGGCTGAGGAAACTGCGGCCAGCTAGCCTCTCCCAATCCAGCATTTAGATACATTTGAACGAGACCGGGTTCAGCGCTGAACCCGGTCTCGTTGTTTTTCAGGCAGAATGGGTGCATCACGAGAACGGGAGCGACATCGAGAGGATGGCTACCAATGATCTTGTTCGGATTCCGCTGGCTCAGCTGGGGCCGGGAACGCACGCGGCGCGCAAACTACTGCATCGCCTGCGGCCAAACCTCGCGCTTCCAGTTGCGAACACGGATGAAGTTCTTCTACCTCTACCTCATCCCGCTGATTCCGGTGAGCGGCAAGCAGAAAGTCTATCGCTGCACCCTCTGCGGCGCGACGTTCGATCGCGCGGAGGGGTGATTGGCGAAATCGCGCTCCTATCGTTCACGAGGTAAAAGTTGCAACAGTGACAAAGCGTATGCATGCAATGGTTTCTGCCAGAAACGAGTGACATACCTTTCTGAGACTACTATCATCTCAGCGGGACCAAACTGATTTAGTGGCAGAACTGCTGGACCCTCGTTTCCGGCAGCCTCGGGGAGCACCTCTATGAGACGTGTTGTCATTCTTGCGATGATCTCTTTTCTGTTGGCAATGCCAGCAGCAGGTTTGAAGTCAGTGGTCGCTGTACCAGCCGATGATTGCCTGCCCTTCGATTCAAAATGTCTCGAAGAGCAAGCCGAATGTGATTACTGGGATCCTCTTTGCAAAGACGATCTCGAAGAATGCCCCTCTTGGGACCTGACATGCAACGATCAAGACCGCGAGAACAACATGGGTGGGATGAGGCAGTATGAGACCGTAGAATACACCGAAGAAGTGAACTGCAAACTGGTGCTCAATGACACTTTCGCTGGAATTTCAGGCTACTGTGGTTCTCCTATTGGAGCTGATCTGAACTATTGCATCGTTGATAAAATCGATAAGTCTGACGAGTTTTCAGTGGGCTTTCTTTGCAGCGATGGTAAGCCCGACTTCTCAGCTAAAACCTCTCGAAATCAAGTCAGTGTGAAAAACCTGGGAACGGGCGGCCTGCTTGGAAAACCGTATTGGATCCTTTGCGACAAAGGCATTCCAGCCCTAGGGTCCAGTAAGAAATGCTATGACTCAGATTTCTCCGACGGAGATGATTGGATAGCCGGTTGCAAGCCTGATAGTCGCATTGATGATGTTTATAAGCGTCCCAACACTCTTGTCTGGTATGTATGTGGTAGGTGAAATCTAGAACTTTCCCAACCCGATAACTTCTCGTTAACGGCGTCGGCGTGATCGACGAGCAGACGTATCGCGTGAAGCGGGTTGACCCGGAGTATTTTGGGGAATGACCCAGGGAGACGCGACCTTCATCGTTGTGACAGGGAATCAAGTTATATCGAACTCCGCGATGATGGGCAGGTGATCGCTGAGCATGGGCCGGGAGCCGAAGACGCGCTCCGGGTCACCATACACCTCGCAACTGACGAGGCTATCACGCATCAAGCTATTCGCGAAAAGGTAGTCCAGCTGGTGGACGAAATGGCCCCGGTTGCTGCGAAACGTCGGTACAGACTCTCCGCCATTGCCAAGCTCGATGCTTGGCAAGCCTATCTCCGCCATGCGGTCGAGAATAAGTTGGTTGCCATGCGGTTTCGGTGTGTCGAACAGCACGGAAGTGTTCAGGTCTCCTCCGACAATCCAGGGTTCCGTCGAAAGTGACGGCATCATTCGTAGCGTCGACCACAATATCTCGGTCGCCCAAAGCTCCCGGTTCATTGGTAGTTGGATACCCTCAGTGTCCTGTTCCTTCCAGTGGTGCTTCGGAACGGGATCCGCGAGGCCATAGACCGACATGGCGTTCAGAGTGAGACCCGATTTGAGTGTGATCCGCCGGGTGGTAAAGAACTCGCGCCACTCTGCCAGTGCGGATCGCAACCAATGCGTTGGCGTTGGCAGAGGCTGAAACGGTCCGATCTCCCCTTTCGCCAGTATGGCTGACAGATGCTGATGCTCGCTGCCCGGATGGAACGCCGTTTGGTCTTTCGCGATCGCATAGGTGGAGCGAATAGAATCCGGAATTGCCCGCGCATCCTGGATAAGGGCGATATCGGGATCAAGCTCCAGCAGCAAATCCCACGCACCGCTGTGGATCGATGCCTTCCTCACGTTCCAGGCGACAATTCGCACCGCAGGATCCTTTCAATTCAAAGATTCCGAGACGCGGTTCAGTCCAACTAGGATTAACGCCCTGCGCAATCGGCACCCAGCCCTGAGGCGTCCCCCACGTCAATCCGGAGTAGACTGGGAGTGAAACGAGAAGCATTCTAAC
>DJVD01000040.1 GCA_002440805.1 Chloroflexi bacterium UBA6265 | reverse complement strand
GTCTGGATAGCCGATCCGTTCTGGAGTGGATCCAATATCATTGTGTTTGCCTCCACGGCTGAAAGTTTCACCGGCGTACCGCAACTGTGGATCCTGCGCTACGACAGTGACACCATGTTTGTTGGCCCCACGGACTACGCCGAAACCGGCTGGATCGAGAAGATCACCGTTGATGAGGCTGGCAAATATGCGTGTTATACGGTTTCGAGCGATGAGTTGGTGAGCTACATTGGTATGCGTGATCTCGATACCGGTCTTACCTGGCCGGTGATGGAAGGCGCAAATGGAGCCTACGACGGTGCGATATCGCCCAACGGTCGGTGGGTGATCGGCACAATCCGCGATTCAGCCAACCAGAGTGACCTTTGGCTGTGCAATGTCGAAACTGATGACGTCGTTCGGCTCACAGAGGGCGAGAACGCCAACGCGGTGACGTGGGACTATTTCGGCGAGTGGGTTGCGTATCTTGCGTACGTTGGCGATGGTTTTAGTCTGCGCGCATTCCGTATCGATTTCAATGGCGACGAACCATCGATGGATGGCGACATCCAGGTGCTGATTGAAAAGGACACCATCGATTCAACCAGTCGCCTGAGCTGGAATCGTTAGCTATTGGTCGGCGGCTGCGTCGTCAGCGGTGTCGCCTCTTCCAAGCATGATCACCACGCCAAGCGAGTTGCGCCCCCATTCAATGAGCTCATCCTTCTTCTGGTATTTCTTCACCAGCAGCTCACGTGCGCGTTGGTCGTGGCTCGAGCCTTCCGCCAGTACCTGGGCGACGCCTGCAACGGTCTCCCCACCCAGTTCAAATGTCACAACAGGGTTAGCCAGTAAATTGCGCACCCAATCGGAGCGATCCCTACCTCCCGAAAGCAGGTAGACCCGGTTGTTCTCCTGGGCAAACCAAATCTCGATCCGATGCGGCTCGCCGGAGTTGCGGCCCGTTGTGGTCAGGTAGCCAAACGGGTGGTGATCGAAACTCTCCTGCCAGAACTCCTGGGGTGTCATTTGGCATGCCTTTCGAACAATGTTGAATGGGAACGTGGTGGATGTACAATCCTCGCTCCCATTCATAGGCCAAAGGTGATTATGCGATGGGCGCGGGTTTGAGCATGAGCCCAAGATCGTCCAGTTGGCCAGTTTCCACCGGAGCGGGTGCATCGAACATCACATCGGCGCCACGATTGTTCTTCGGGAAGGCGATGACATCGCGAATACTTTCCTCACCGGCAAGAAGCATGATCGTGCGATCGAGGCCGAAGGCGATGCCGCCGTGTGGTGGCGCACCGTATTCCAGGGCGGTAAGAATGCTGCCGAAGCGATCCATCTGGATCTCTTCGCTCAGCCCCATCAGGTCAAACACTTTCTCCTGCTGCGCGCGCTTATGATTTCGTACGGAGCCGCCTCCAAGTTCGTTGCCATTGGCGACGAGGTCGTACTGCTTGGAGCGGATATTTCCCGGGTCGGATTGAAGCAGGGCTTCATCTTCCTCGAAATAACCGCAGAACGGGTTGTGGGTAGCATCCCAGCGGTTTCCATCCTCATCCCATTCGAGGAGTGGGAACTCCACGATCCAGGCGTAGGCCATCACATTCGGATCGGCCAGTTCCAGGCGCTTGCCAAACTCCTCCCGCAGTGCCGAAAGCGTTTTGGCTACGACGGGGGCCTGATCGGCGACCAGCAAGACGAGGTCACCTGTACCGGCGCCAATGCCGTTGGTGAGCGCCGTAATCTCCGTTTCGGTGAGGAACTTGGCAATCGGGCTCTTTACGCCCTCATCGGTGATTGCGATGGTGGCAAGGCCTTTGGCCCCAGCCGATTTGGCCAGCTCGGTGATCTCATCGATCTGCTTGCGGGTGTATGTTCCACATCCCGGCACCACAATTGCCTTAACCTGACCACCAGCTTCGAGAACACCCGCGAATGCTTTGAACCCGGTGCCCCGAAGTGCGTGGCTTACATTCTGCAGTTCCATGCCGTACCGCAGGTCAGGTCGATCGTTGCCGTATCGATCCAGGGCGTCTGCATAGGTCATGCGCGGGAACGGCTTCTGCTGGATCGTTTTTTCGGTGAAGTTCTCCGTGATTTCGATCATCAGCTGCTCCATCAGAGCCATCAGATCTTCCGGCGTGATGAAACTCATTTCGATATCGAGTTGGCTAAATTCCGGCTGGCGATCGGCGCGTTGGGCTTCATCGCGGAAACAGCGGGCAATCTGGAAATAGCGGTCGAGGCCGCTCACCATCAGCAACTGCTTCAGGATCTGTGGGCTTTGCGGCAAGGCGTAGAACTCGCCCGGCTGGGCAGAGGAGGGGACAAGGAAATCGCGCGCGCCTTCCGGGGTGGAACGGATCAGCAATGGGGTTTCCACTTCGACAAAGCCGCGATCGTCGAGGAAATCGCGCATGTACTTCACGACCCGGTGGCGAAGCAACATGATGTTCTGCATCGAGGGCCGGCGGAGATCAAGGTAGCGATACTTAAGCCGCAACGCCTCATCGAAATCGCCCTCTTCATTGATATAGAACGGTGGCGTTTTGCTTTCGTTGAGGATTGTGATGCCGTGGGCTTCCACTTCCACTTCACCGGTCGCCATTTTGGGATTGACTGTGCCCTCCGGGCGGGATCGGACGATCCCGTCCACCTGGATCACGTACTCATTGCGGAGTTTGTTGGCGATCTCGTGCGCGCCAGCATCGACTTCTGGATTGAATACCACCTGCGTGAGGCCGAAGCGATCGCGCAGGTCGATGAAAATCAGGCCGCCCAAATCGCGGCGCCGATTGACCCATCCCTTGAGGGTGACCGGCGATTCGGCATCGGCGGCGGTCAGCGAGCCGCAGGTAATTCGGCCAATTACATCAGGTCTTACATCAACGGGAAGCATTTATCTCTCCTTGGTCGCTGCCATCGGAAGCAGCGGCAACATGATTTTCCAAACCGGATTTCAGAACTTCCTCTGGGTCGTCGCCTGCAACAACAATTGCCGCAATCGCCTCAAGTAGTGCGCGCTGGCGGGAATCTTGGGTAGATTCTTTCACGTGGATCGGGTGTTTTTTCAGCACGCGGGTCGCGCGTGTGATGGCAGGCATACTGTGCGGCTGGCCATCTGCGGCCTTCTCTGGTTTGCTAGGCGAGTTCTTCTTCTCATCCGATTTCACCTGCTGCCAAAGGCCAACCACTTCCTCTGCATTGCTGGCAGCGAGGTCGCCAAACACGTGCGGATGACGGCGGACGATCTTGGCGCTGATGCCGTGGTAGACATCTTCCAGCCGAAACGCGTCGCGTTCTTCAGCGATTTGTGCATGCATCATGATCAGCAGCTGCAGGTCGCCGAGTTCCTCGGCGAGATTTACATCGTCTCCGGTCTCGATTGCATCGATGACCTCGTAGACCTCATCGACCAGCGCCTGCGCCAGGCTTGCGTTGGTTTGTTTGCGATCCCAGGGGCAGCCTTCCGGTGCGCGCAGATGAGCAATAATCTCATGGAAAGTTTCAAAAGCATGTCCGCGCTCCCGAGCCGGGATAAAAACCGAGCCTGAGTCCGCATCACGCCAATCTGCCAAAAGCAGTTCACGCACAGAACCATCTACGCTCAACAAACGGATGATATGTTCGGGCCGATAATTGTTCAACAAAATCGCCCGGACCGCTGCAACATCCAGAACACCCACTAAAAGGGCAGGCAAGTCAGGTGAAAAAGGTGGAACGTATGCTTTCACAAGTTGATCGGCATGAAGCACCGATAGACCGCTCAGACCTTCCAGATCAAACGCTGCAAAAAGGATTTCAAGCCTTGAAAGTGACAAACCAGACATGGGCATTCCTATTCAAAAGATTAAACGCAGAGAACACAGAAAGCGCATTGTTTTGCAACGGGCGCTCTCCGCGTTCTCTGCGGTGTAATTTGCCGCGCAGCTGTTGCCACGCAACACAAAAATTAACGTTTGGTGTAGGTAGGAGCCTTGCGGGCGCGCTTGAGGCCTGGCTTCTTGCGCTCTTTGATGCGCGCGTCACGGGTCAACAAGCCAGCCTTGCGCATGGCCGAATTCCACTCTGCATTCATCTTAACCAACGCGCGGGCCATGCCCATCTTCACTGCGTCGGTCTGACCACTCACGCCACCACCAGTAACTACAACACTAATGTCATAGGTTTCGCGGGCCTGCCCAATCGCAGCAAAAGCCAACAAAATATCGTTGATGTCGCCTTCACGGGTGAAATAAGCAGCAGCTTCTTTGTTGTTGACAACAAACTTACCAGCGCCAGTCATCACACGCACACGAGCGGTGCTTTCCTTGCGGCGTCCAATGCCTTCAAAATACTGAGACATAATTCCCTTGCTCCTTTACTTCTCTGCAACCTGAGCACTATGAGGGTGCTCAGCGCCACTGTAAATCTTGAGGCGCTTGATAATCTGACGGCCCATTTTGTTGTGCGGGATCATGCCCCACACAGCCGCCCGAATAACACGGTCGGGACGCGACTCTAACTGATCGCGCAGGGAAATGGACTTCAAGCCACCGGGATAACCGGAATGGCGATGATACATTTTAGTGTTTAAGCGGTCACCAGTCACAGTAATGTGAGCCGCATTTAGCACCACAACATAATCACCCATCGGCACGCCGGGTGTAAAGGTCGGTTTGTGCTTGCCGAGCAAAAGCGCGGCGATCTGGGTTGTCACGCGCCCAAGCGTCTGTCCGGCAGCATCAATCACCACCCATTCGGGTTTAATTTCAGCGGCCTTGGGATAATACGATTTGTACACGGTCGTCTCTCCACTTACTTGATTCAAAAAACTGTCATTCTCGCCAGGCCAACGGGCCGGGTGGGTTTATCACTCTCGATTTGGATAGGTGACGGATACCAGACACAGGCCATTCGATGGGGCCAAGCCTGCCAGGAGACATTCTCCCGAAGACTTGCCTGCCATCACACCGGCCAGGGTCCGGGCTGGGAG
>DJVD01000163.1 GCA_002440805.1 Chloroflexi bacterium UBA6265 | reverse complement strand
ACCGGCAGCCGCATGGACGATGTGATTTACGAGGAGTTCAAAGGTACCGGTAACATGGAACTCCACCTTGACCGCAAACTCGCCGAGCGACGCATTTACCCGGCGATCGATATTCAACGATCGGGCACTCGTCGCGAAGAACTGCTGCTGGGAGATTCCGCCCTCAAGCAGGTATGGACCATGCGCCGCATGGTCAGCATGCTGGGTGGCAGTGAAGGAACCGAAGCGCTCCTGGGTCGATTGGCCAAGAGCCAGACCAACGCCGAGTTCCTCACCAACCTCCATAAGGACGTCTAGAAGGGATCCCTCGAGAGGTCGGTAGGGTCGGGATTTATCCCCGGGCACGAAAGCTATCGCGAAGTCCAACACAAAACCCGCGCAATTTGCGCGGGTTTTGGTTTTCGAGACGTGTTCACCAGACGTTGATTGCGGATTTACCTTGCGTGAGTCCACATCATTCCCAAGCGAGTGGAATCAAAGATGCCGAAGGTGTGACACGGCGCAATCACTCGCACCTGCGCCTTTCACGAGCGGAAATCTGGTCTCGTTTCGGAGTCCCAGGAGCAGCAGTCTCACCTCGACAGGATGTCCAGTTCTACGTACGTGCGTGGGCGCATTTCGGGCTCGGTCATCCCCTCCGTCATCACCGCATATTCCTTGGTCGGGTTGCTGCTGGCGCCGCCGGGATTCCCGTCCTTGTCCATGGCGAGGATGTTCATCTCGCTGGCGAACGGGTCGTCGAGCTGGTTCAAATCGAGCATGGCTTGCCGCAGGGCTTCTTCGATATTCATGCCGAAGCGCATGAATGTGACCACGCTGTGCGCGGTCACGCAGCGTTGTGCCATCTCACCACGACCGGTGCACGCGGCCGCCCCCCAGCGATTGTCGGCATAGTTACCGGCACCGATGATCGGTGAATCGCCCATTCGTCCGGGATACTTCCAGGCCCAGCCGCTGGTGCTGACTCCACACGCGATATCGCCGTGGGTATCCATGGCGATGAAGTTCACGGTGCCGTGGGGCGGCTCGCCCGTGCCAGTTCGCTCTGCGATTTCCGCGTCCTGGGCGGCCATTGATACCATCTCGCGTATTCGGGAGAGGTAGCTCACATCGCGATCATCGACATCGTCGAGGCGGCTCTTCCAGATTTCCTCGGCTTCGGGCGTAAGCAGGTTGGTCGGCGCCAGTCCCATCTCGGCCGCCAGCCGCATGGGGCCATCGCCACCCAGTAATACGTGAGGAAGTGTCTCCATCACATGCTGCGCCAATTGGGCTGCCTGCTGGTAGCCTTGCAGCGCGCCAACAGAACCCGCACGCAGGCCGCGACCCTCCATCACGCTGGCATCCAGTTCCACCTGGCCGAGGAGGTTGGGCAGGCCAGAGTAACCTACGGTGTGGTCATCAGGATTGGCTTCTACCATCGTGCAGCCGAGGACCACAGCATCAACGGCGCTTCCGCCGGAGGTGAGGATATCCATGGCCGCAGGCAGGGCAAACGCACCGTTGTGCGACGTGATAATGATAGGAGGCATGTTTCATCTACTCCTGTCGAATTGTGAAAGAAATGCGAAGCGAACACCAGGGGAACCGCACTGGTGAGATATGCAGCGCCGGATTCGACAAACCCGCCCGGAATCAATCACACGATCGGTCAGGACGGGTCAGCTCTGGCAATCCGTTGCTAATCTGCCGCGATGTCGAATCCGGCGGCGACGAGGGCGTCGTCAATCTCTTCGATCGACGGTTCAATCAGCACGCGGTCGCCAATCACTACCTGGGGCACATTTCTCTTGCCGGTGATCGCTTCCATCTCGGCGCGTTTGTCTGTATCGGCTTCTACGTCAAACTCGGTCCACACCAGACCATGGTATTCCAAACGGGTGCGTGCCCGCGTGACATCCGGGCAAAAGCGCTCGCGCGCGTACATCGTGATTTCTGGTTCGTGGGCCAAAACAAGTTCCTCTCTGTCAGGTTGCTAACGCGCGGGCCAACTCATCCGAATCGAACCGCTGCAGGTTCTGCTCGCCGCGTTCTGTAGAAATCGTGACCCGACCCGGCTGATCCGTCAACACACCGATGCGTGTGAGCGGTACGTTGCATGTATTGAGCAAGGATTCCCTGCCCGGAGTGGTGGCGATGAGGAGCGCGCCGGAACTGATTAATCCCAACGGATCGAGGCCGAAGTGGGTGGTGATCGCTGCGGTTTCCGGCAGGATCGAAATGGCCGCTCCGTCAACCGCAGCCCCCAGGCCCGATGCCGCCGCAATCTCGTGGATTGCCGTGGCGACACCGCCCTCGGTTGCGTCGTGCAACGCCGTGACGATGCCTGTAGCCAGCAGGTTGTTCGCGTCCCGTGAAACTGAGATGCCGGGATGTTGCAACATCGCCTGGGCGGCCTTGACGATCTCTGGCCCCAGCGCGGCTGTCAACTCTTGCTCGCGTTCAAATGCCAGCAGCGCCGTGCCCTCGATACCCGGATTGTGCGACATCCAAAGTTCATCGCCGGCACGGGCCTCGCCTGGCTTCAGCAGTCCATACGGGCCGATTGTGCCAAGCAGGGTACCAATCAGCAGCGGGCGATCAACACCGATCGTGATCTCGGTATGGCCGCCGATAAGGGAGATGCCTTCAACTTCGCAGGCACGCTGGACATCGGCAAAGAGACCTTCTACCAGCTGCGGCGTGGTGGAATGTTCGGGCAGCAATGCCACCAGTGTCATCCATCGCGGAGTACCACCAAGGCAGGCAATGTCGTTGGCGTTGACCGAGACGAGGAAGTGGGCCGCGTTGCTGCCAGCGAACGTAATCGGGTCGCTCTTCACCAGCAGGGTCTCGTCGCCCAGGCGTATAGCGGCTGCGTCGAACCCGTACGAGGTATCGACAAGCACCGAAGCATCGGGAGGCGTGTGGTATTTGACCAGCAATCGCTCCAGCATCGCGCCGGGCAATTTGCCAGGAGGCAGGCCCCAGGGATCAGGCCTGCTCAAGCTCAGGTACTCCCTCGTCTTCGGTGAGCACGCGTACGCGCAATTCTGCTTCGCTGATCAGCTTGCGGGCGTGCCCCAATAGCGATGAGCCTTCGCGGAACTTCTCAATCGAGTCGTCCAGGCTCAGTTCTCCGCCCTCAAGGTCGTCAACAATTGAGCGAATGCGCTCGAGCGATTCCTCGAACGTGAATTCAGATTGATCAGACATTCCGGTCTCCCTCAGTAACAATTGCAGTTGATTCGATGCCATCCACCGTACCGCGTATCACGCCGCCGCGAATCGTTGCGCGAATAGTTACCCCGACGTTGACATCATCAATCGTGCGGACGGGCGTATTCGTGCTCGCGTTTTCCAGGTACGCATAGCCGCGCTGGAACAACGCATCGGGATTGAGGTTGGCCAGCACACGTCCCAGAGCGGCTACTTCCCGATCGGCGATGACGAGCCTATGCTGGCATGCCAACATCAGGCGGTTGCCAAGCGATGTTGCCTCGGCCTCCAGCATTTGCAGGCGGGTGAGAGGTGACAGCCGACTGATCTGTCGCTGGAGATCATCAAGTCGCTCTAGTTGGGTGTTCAGCAAACGCTGGATGGACTGCGTCAGCGACTGTTGTGTTGCAATGAGCGCGGCATCGACCTGGGCGAGATCCGGTGTGGCCAACTCGGCAGCCATCGATGGCGTACCGGCACGCACATCGGCAACATCATCCGCAAGGGTAAAGTCGTTCTCGTGACCCACTGCAGAAATGATTGGTACCTTCGCCGCAAAGATCGCCCGCACAACGCGCTCATCGTTAAACGCCCACAGATCCTCAATCGAGCCGCCACCCCGGCCAATGATGATCACATCGGGCATCGCCACATCCTGTAGGCGCTGTAACGCCGCCACAATCGCCTCGGGTGCGGACTCGCCCTGCACAAGCGTGGGCGCCAGAACCAATTCGGCGAGCGGGTAGCGGCGTGATATCACGCGCTGGATATCATGCCAGACTGCTCCCGATTCCGATGTCACCACGCCGATAATTTTCGGCAGGGCCGGGAGGGGACGTTTGCGTGATTCGTCGAACAACCCTTCGGACTCAAGCCGCATACGCAATTCTTCCAACTGCAGTTGCAGCAGGCCTGTGCCTTGCGGCTGCACCAGGTTGACCTGTAGTTGGAGTTCGCCCCGCGGTGCGTACATGGTGACGCTGCCATGCACCAGCACCTGGTCGCCTTCGCGCACGGGGAATCGCTGCTTCTGCACGGCGCTGCGCCACATCACGCAGCGGAACTGGTTGTCGGCATCCTTGAGGTTGAAATACGCATGCCCGGAACGGGCAATGGTGAGATTGCTAATCTCACCATCCACCCAGATATTTTGCAATTCTGCCGACCGCTCGATGATGTTTTTCACCATCCCGGTCAGGCGCGCGAGAGAAAGGATCGATTGCATTAGTCAAGCCGGGCCGAGCTGGATATCCGCACCAGCGGCGATCCGTACTCTACGGCTTCGGCATTCTCGACCATGATCTCCACCACCACGCCGCTCTTGTCAGCGGTGATCTCGTTCATAATCTTCATTGCTTCGATAATGCCAATCACCTGACCGGATTCCACTTCGTCGCCAATTTGCACGAATGCGGGTTCGCCCGGAGCGGAAGCAGAGTACCAGGTACCGATCATCGGACTCTTCACCACATGGCCTTCAATTTCTTTGACTGCCGGGGTGGATGCATGGTGGGAGCTGTCGCTCGCCAAGGCGGGTGCGGTCATCTGCCCGTTGGCAAAACTCATGCCAGCTGGCATTGAGACCACCGGGGTTGCGGCCGCAATCGCAACAGCCTCCGTGCGCAGGCGGATTTTGACATCGCCGGTTTTGAGATTCAGTTCCCCAATACCGCCATTGGTCATCATCTCGATCAGCGATCGCACAGATTCCACCACGTCAGTGGCAGCGGCCGGGTTTTCCTGCGACTGGTTCTCTTGCTCTGTCATGGCATCCAATCCTGCTAACGGCGTGAGCCCGGTTATACGCGCTCGATGTAATCGCCAGAGCGTGTGTCGATCTTGAGATTATCGCCTTCGCTGACAAACAGCGGCACGTTCACCACGAGGCCAGTTTCCATCTCTGCCGGCTTGGTACCGCCAGTGGCTGTATCGCCCTTGAAGCCAGGATCGGTGCGGACAACCTTCAGGACAACACTTGTTGGCAGTTCGACATCAATGGGTTCACCGTCATAGGTGAGCAAATCGATGACGTCATTCTCCTTCATAAACGGAGCCGCTTCCTGCACGGTCACGCGATCGAGCATGATCTGGTCAAACGTCTCGGTGTCCATGAAGTTATAGTGATCGCCTTCGATGTACAGGAACTGCACATGCTGGCGCTCAAGACGCACAGATTGGAATTTCGTGCCAGCCATTGCGGTCATCTGGGTGTTGGCACCGGTACGCAGATCCTTGAGGGTCATGCGAATATTGGCCGAACCGCGAGCTTGTTTGTTGTGGGAAAAATCGGTGACCTTAACCAGTTTGCCGTCAATATCAAGGGTTACGCCCTTGCGAACATCGCCTGTATCAATCATTAAGAGTCCTCCTGGTGTCGATTACAGCACACGCTTTGGTGCGCTTGTGAGATTTTCCGCGCCGTCCTCGGTAATGAGCACAACATCTTCAATGCGGACACCACCTTCTCCGGACACGTAGAGTCCTGGTTCGATCGTGACCACATTGCCGGCAGCCAGCGTATCGCTGGATCGGAAACTCGCCGATGGTGCCTCATGGACCCGAAGCCCCAGCCCGTGTCCCAATGAATGGACAAAGTACTGAGCGGTGCCCTGGGTGGTAAACACATCGCGTGCAGCGGCGTCGAGTTCGACACCGGTAATATTCGGCCCGGCTTTCGCCATGGCCGCATCGAACGCAGCCTGCACGTTTCGATACATAGTAACAAGCTCAGCAGAAGGTTCGCCAAACCAGATGGTGCGAGTGAGATCGCCAGCATACCCCTGATGAAGCGCACCCATATCGATGATGATCGGTTCGCCCACCTGCATCACCCGATCGCCAGGAGAATGATGCGGCTTGGCCGCGTTCGGACCGGAGGCGACGATCGTCGGGAACGACTGGCCCTCACTGCCTGCCTTTTTCAGTTCCTCTGCCACAATGTCCGCCAATTCCTTCTCGGTCATGCCCGCACGCGCGCGGCGTTCGGCGGCCTCGAAGGCAACATCGGTCAAACGCAGTGCTTCGCGCAGGTAGCCGATTTCCTCATCCGTTTTCACTGCTCGCAATGCGTCGACAGCCTTGCCGACTGGTACAAGTTCGGCTTTGCCCTCCAGCTTCTCCGTGAGTGCGTTGAAGCTGGCTACAGATGTGGTCGCTTCCTCGAATCCGAGGCGCGTCCATCCGTTGTTAATCACGTAATCGGCTACGGTGGTGGTCCAGGGGGATCCCCAATCAAGCACGGTGGTATCGCTGTTGGCTTCAGATTCCGCCCATGGCAAATTGGTGGAAGGCGCAAACAACAGCATCGCTTCCTGCGTGATCATCGACATTCCGCCTGGCTCATCGATCGCGTGATCTTCACCCGTGAAACCGGTGAGGTAGCGGCGATTGGTGCTGTTGCTCACCAAAATCGCATCGACGGATGCTGACGCCAGCAACGCCTTCGCGCGGTCGAATCGATCAGAGGCCATGACGGTGCGATCCTTTCCCGAATCAGGAATTGTGAGCAAGGTGATTGCGGAACCATTCCAGCGCAAGGAAATACCCCTGCTCACCAAGACCAACGATTTGCCCAACAACAACCGGGGAGATCACCGAGTGGTGGCGAAACTCCTCGCGGGAGTGGACGTTGCTGATGTGAACTTCGATCGCGGGGGTATCAACGCTGGCCAGGGCGTCACGCAGCGCGATGCTGTAATGCGTGAATGCCCCGGCATTGATGATGATGCCATCGGCATGTCGCCCGGTCGTATGGATGGCGTCCAGTATTTCGCCCTCGTGGTTCGATTGAATCGTCACCACCTCCAGTGCGCTCGATCCTGCGGCACCAGCAGCCACCAAATCCGATTCGATATCAGCTAGCGTGCGGTTGCCATATATCTCGGGTTGGCGACTGCCGAGCATGTTCAGGTTCGGGCCGTTAATCAGGAGAATGGTGCCGATTGCCATCATTTATCCCACCGGTTGGTTGCTGTTGATCAACGCCGCCACATAGGCTTTCACCTGGTAGCGGGAGTCGGTTCCATCCGGCGTGAGTTCGCCGTGGAACACATACACCGGTTGCAGGTACTGGTTTTCACCGGGAATACCTGAGGTAGTGTAGGCGAGTGAGAGTTGTGTGTACACCACTGAGCCGCCAATGGTTGTGCCAGGCTCGAATGTATCGGTTGGAAGCTTCGCATCTACCCAGGCCCGACGGCTTTCCACCTCGTCCCAGGCGAAGTCAGCACCGCGCAGTTGATAGACCACGTCCTGCGTGAGTTTTGCCCAGCCGTTGGTGGCTTCCACCACAACGCTCCCAGGTCCCATCGAGACAGTGACCATGGGGGTGGATGAGATGAGCGGCTTCGGCTTGATCGGCTGGAAGCCGACAATAATGCGTTTGGGCGATTCGGAACGGGTTAGGATCGTGCCGTCACCCACATCACCAGGTAACAGGTTGTGCTGACGCAGCCACTCGCGACCAGAGGCAATTGCTGCTTCGTCCGCGGGCAGATCACCGTCTTCGACTTCCGCTGACGATATGTACTGCACCCGGCCCTGGGTGACATAGAGTTGGCCCGATCGCGACTGCACGCTAAACGTGCCGCCGCCAAGGTCACTCACGTCTCCTTCGATTTCAAGGCGCCCAGCAATCTCGGTGACCTGTTCGACTGTATAGACAGGGAGTTCCATTTTGTAGACTGGCGCTTCAGCAGGCACGCTGTCGAAGTTGCCGTCGAAGGTGCTACTGAGTTCGAAGCGATGCCCCTGCTCATTCATGCTGGGCAAATCGGCAGCGGGAAGTTCTGTTCCTGTTTCGCTATCCGAACCCGTAGTCTGTGCCGTCGCACTCCGCGCCACCAGGGCGCCGGCGCCGATCAATGCGGCAAAGCCGCGCCTGTTCATACGTGTAGTCATCGCCATGCGATGTTGTCCCTCCTGTAATCCGGCGGGTTACGATGTTAGCTCGTCACCGGATCAACCTGGATAATCCGTCGCAGTTCTACGATCTGATCGCGCAACAGGGCGGCTTTCTCGAATTCGAGATCGCGGGATGCCGCCTTCATCTTCGATTCCAGATCCTTGATCATGCGGGTCAGCTCATCCTTCGGTATCTGATGGATAATGCCACCCTTGTCGCCACCGGCAGCATCGTACTGCACGTGTTCCTCGGCAACAGCCCGCATGCGATCGCTGAGATCGCGGATCTCCTTCACAATCCCGCGCGGCTCAATGCCGTGCGCCTTGTTGTGCGCGATCTGAACTTCCCGACGACGGTACGTCTCGTCAATCGCTGCCTTCATTGATCGCGTCATGTTGTCCGCATACATGACGACCAGCCCGTCGACATGCCGCGCTGCGCGCCCAATTGTCTGGATCAGCGATCCCTCGGACCGGAGGAAGCCCTCCTTGTCCGCATCAAGAATAGCAACCAGCGAGACTTCTGGCAGGTCGAGGCCCTCCCGCAGGAGGTTAATGCCCACGACCACATCGTGAATTCCAAGGCGAAGGTCGCGCAGGATTTCGACTCGCTCAAAGGTATCGATCTCGCTGTGCAGGTACTGGGTGCGAATACCGAGTTCCTTGAGATGGTCGCTCANNGCGTTGAGTTCCTCCACAAGGTCATCGATCTGGCCCTTGCTGGGGCGCACGCTGATCTGCGGATCGACCAACCCGGTCGGGCGGATGATCTGCTTCACGATTTTTTCGCTATGCTCCATCTCGTAGGGACCGGGTGTTGCCGAAACGAAGATCGCCTGCTTGATCATGCCCTCGAACTCGGTAAAGGTGAGGGGCCGATTTTCCTTGGCGCTGGGCAGGCGGAAGCCATAATCGACCAGCACATCTTTGCGGCTGCGATCGCCACCGTACATGCCGCGCACCTGGGGCAATGTGATATGGCTCTCGTCAACCAGCATTAAGAAATCGTCGGGAAAGTAATCGATCAACGTACTCGGCTGGTCGCCGAATTGCCGCCGGGAGAGGTGCATGGAATAGTTCTCGATACCGGCACAATACCCCGCCTCCGTCATCATTTCGATGTCGTACAACGTGCGTTGTTTCAGCCGTGCGGCTTCGAGGATTTTGCCTTGTTCGTTGAGTTCCTTNNCGGATCCACGTCGACGATGCGATCGATTTCGTCACCGAAGAACTCGATCCGGATGGCGATTTCCTCATATGCCGGGAACACTTCCAACGTGTCGCCGCGCACCCGGAACGATCCGCGGATAAGTGTCATATCGTTGCGATCGTACTGAATGTCCACCAGCTGTCGCAGCACCTTGTCGCGTCGCACCTGCTGCCCACGCATCAACTGGATCATCGTCTTGGCATATTCTTCCGGCGTGCCGAGACCAAAAATGCAGGAGACTGACGAGACAATGAGGGTATCAGGTCGGGTCAGGAGCGATCGCGTGGCGGCATGCCGCAGCTTGTCGATCTCTTCATTGATGTCCGCATCCTTCTCAATAAACGTGTCAGTGCGGGCCACGTAGGCTTCTGGCTGGTAGTAGTCGTAGTAGGTGANNACGAAGTACTCGACCGCGTTGTTCGGAAAGAACTCCTTGAACTCGCTGTATAGCTGTGCCGCCAGTGTCTTGTTGTGGGCAAGCACGAGGGTAGGGCGGTTAATTTGTTCGACGATGTGCGCCATCGTGAAGGTCTTACCCGAACCGGTGACACCGAGCAGGGTCTGCATCCGCTCGCCGTCTCGAATCCCTTGCACCAATTCGGCGATGGCCGTGGGTTGATCACCTGTGGGTTGAAGATCGGAGACGATCTTGAAGTTAGGCATGGAGTCTCCCGATAACTGAAATCAGATCATTTGTTCGATTATACCAAACTCGGTCACTCCTCCGCAGGGTTTTCCGCCTCAGTATCAGGCGTTGACGCGACAGGTTCTTCCAACTCATCAGGCAACGGCACAGCATCGGCAATGCCCTGGCTGGGTTGCCAAATATCTGTATCGATCTTGTAGATCGCGCGCTCGCTTTCGCCAATGCTCATGATCTCGTCGATGTGCCGCACCGCCCACCGTTGGCCAGAGAAAGGCAGGCGCGTGGTTGCCTCGTCACGATCGAACCACGCGGCATCCCGGTATTCGGCACTCAATCGCACTGGTGCTTGTGCCTTTACGGTGACAGCAAAGACCGGGGAGAGCACCATCGCGTCGCGGCCCTCATCATAAAACTGGTTGATGTAGTCAGCCGAGTAGACCTCGTCAACGTCCAAATCCGCTGCATCCGACACGATTTCGCGCACGGTCTGCAGGGTGGTGTGGCCCATCTTGATCTGGCTATGAAAGGCTTGCCACGTGTTCGCCATGCTCACTTCCGGCTTGCGTTGCAGCAACAGGAACTGAACGCGTCCATTCAGGCGACGGAAGACGTAGACATCGACGATATCGGAAACGACGCGGGGCATACAGGCAACTCCAGCTTAAGATCAGCGACGGCGATTAAAGTACCGTTTGATTGAATCCATTGGCGATCGGGAAATCGTGGATTTGATTTCAGTGGTGTAGGGCCGGCCGCGCCAGTATTTCACATCCGTATTCGCCGGTGCTGATCCTCGCATCAACGCCCGCACCCCTGGCCACCAAATTGCCATGACCGCGCCCGTGTTGAGCAGTAATGCCAGCAGCGGCGAGAAATCGTGGACGAGCATGGCGATAACCACGAGCGTGAAAGCCAGCGCGATCGGCATCGCTGCCAGCCGATCCCAAATGTGCGTAGCCTTGTCCTGCCAGTGTTGCCGGGTCCTGTTGTTCTGTTGTGCCCGTGGATGGGATGGGAACTGGATAGGTTCCCTCGATTTCTTCGCGAGGATTTCATCAAGCTCGCGATCGAGTCTGGATTTGGGTGGCTCTGCCATGATGTCGACTCCTCTCGCGCTGGGACAACGCTAACGTCTCAT
>DJVD01000169.1:2476-3087 GCA_002440805.1 Chloroflexi bacterium UBA6265 | reverse complement strand
CCTATTCGCGGGGTCTCGTGGCGCAGCGCGTGGTCGAGCGTGTGAACGTCGATACCGTCGGGTTGATAGGCCACCTTCCCTCGCGTCGCTTGCCGATTCTCACCGCGCGTATGCACCGCCTCGGGGGAAGGACATAGCACCACAACATGGCACCTGTACGGCTTCAGCCGCTCCACCATCGCCGCCAGGTCGTCACCCAGGTAGATATCCTGCAACACCACCGAGTACCCCGCCCCTGCATACGTGCGAGCCGCATCAGCCGCGAGTCTGTAACGCAACCGAAGTTGCTCCACTGCTTCGTCAGATAACGTCGTTCCGTTCATATCGGCCCGCCCGTTGACGATAAACCGCCGGAACTGGTCACCGCGCACATGCACTGAACGCGGCAATCGCTCGGCCAGCGCTTGCGCAATGGTCGATTTTCCCGCCGCCATAATGCCGGTAATGAGGATGATGGAGTTGGTCACTCATCGCTCCTGATGCAGCGGCTAGCGTTGACCCGCAATCTCCCCCTCCGAAAATCCCAGCTCCAGCAACACCTCGCGCGTGTGTTGGCCCAGCACCGGCGGACCGCTCCGCATCTGTAGCGGCGTGGATTCAAACTGGTACGG
>DJVD01000169.1:0-2357 GCA_002440805.1 Chloroflexi bacterium UBA6265 | reverse complement strand
ATCTCGGCGGTGGTCATGGTGCCCATGGCCTCCTCGATTGCCTCATACAGCGGTTCGATATGCGCCAGCCGGTCGGCATTGGTGGTGTAGCGCGGGTCTGTTGCCTGCTCGATCATACCCATCACCGTGCAGAATCGCTGCCAGATTGCGTCATTGCCGACGGCGATATTCACGTAGCCATCGGCGGTGGGGAAGGTATCGTACGGCGTGATGATGCTGTGGCGGTTGCCGTTGCGCATTGGTACCTGGCCGGTATTGAAGTACACCCCGGCCATATAGGTGAGCATCGCGATCTGGCCGCCCAGCATGCTGGTGTTCACGTACTGCCCCGTGCGTTCCGGATCCTGTTCGCGTGCAAAAAGCGCCGAGGTGATGGCGGTAGCCGTGAACATCCCGGCGGCGATATCGGCGATTGGCGGCCCGAACTTCACCGGCGGACCATCGGGGAACCCGGTAACGCTTGCCATGCCACTCATACCATTTACGATCAAATCGTAGGCAGTGCGATTGCGACTGGGGCCGGTTTGGCCGAAGCCGGAGATGCTGGCGTAGATGATGGCCGGATTGCGNNATCATCCGCCAGATCGCTTCCTGGCCGAATTCGGATTTGAGGTCGAGTTCCACACTGCGCTTGTTGCGATTGACGCTCATGAAGTAGCTGCTTTCGCCATCGATGAATGGCGGGCCCCAGTGGCGAGTGTCATCGCCGGCACCGGGGCGCTCGATTTTGATCACATCGGCGCCGAGATCAGCCAGCATCATCGTGCAGTACGGACCGGTCATCACCCGGGTGAGATCGAGCACGCGGATGCCCGCAAGCGGGCCGCTGGGAGTCGGGTTATCAGTCACGCACAATCGCCTTTGGCATTCACATCGATGGGTTCAATGCAGGCATCATAGCACCGAATTTAGGGGTTTTCGTGGGTGCGAACGCTGGTTGGGTACATGTGGAGGCCCGTACCCTGCATCGCGCGATCCGAGTGCTAAAGGGACTGTCAGCGGTAGCGCTGGTTGACTTGGACTTGGCGCAAACCCGCACTCATTCCGAATGGGCGCCGGGGCGGATTCCGCAAATAACCGCCCGCGGTGGCTACGGGGGAGCGACCTCTGCCACCTGGGAGCCGGGCCAGAACATGAAACCCGCACGACTCGATGTACGAATCGAGGTGCGGGTCTCCATGTAACTGATTGGCTGGTGTCTAGCGGCGGCCACCAAGGCCAAAAGTCCTTGAACTGACCGGTTCGTCCCGGGCCGAGTTCTGGCTGCGTTGTCGATCCCGGTCCCTCAGCGGGATCGTGAGCAGCAGGCCGACCACAAATCCGCCGATATGGGCGAAGAAGGCCACGCCGCCACCCTCGTTAGCCACCTGGTTGAGGGAGAGGAAACCGGAGATGAGCTGGAGCACGAACCAGTAGCCGATCATCATCCAGGCCGGCAGCATGGTCATGGTAATGAAGACGCCGAGCGTGACCATCGTACGAATGCGACCATGGGGAAACAACAGGATATACGCCGCCAACAAGCCCGAGACGGCGCCACTGGCACCAACCATCGGCACATCGCTGCCGGTCGAAATGAGTACCTGGGCCAGGCCGGCGCCAACGGCGGCAGCAACGTAGAAGATGAGATATTTCACATGCCCCATCACATCCTCGACGTTATCGCCGAAGATCCACAAGAAGAGCATATTGCTGCCAAGATGGAACCACGATCCATGCAGGAATGCGGAGGTCAGCAGCGTGTATAACGCGCTCCCACCCGAGATTTCTTCCGGAATCGCTGCCCATTGCTGCAGGAAATCGTTGAGTTCCGCAGGAGAAAGAAACGCCTGGTAGGCATATACCAGCACGTTAATCGCAATCAGCGCCCAGGTGACATAGGGCAGACTACGTCGACCGCGATTGTCATCACTCAAAGGCAACATGGAGAAATCCTTTCGCCTACGACAAAGGCGCGAGCATCACCAGGGTGCGCCCGCGCCTTGTATCGTATGTGCTATTGAGTGACGCTCTTGATTGAGCCGGTGAGCCAATCGGTGAGCTTCTTGCGATTCTCTTCGCCATTACCTGGTGAGAACATCAGGCCGACGATGAGGCCGTAAACAAAGAATTTCACTGCGGTGCGTGCATTACGAATCATGGTGTAAGCCTCCTGTAGATCAAATCGGATTAAGCGTTATCTTCCAGGCCGCCCAGCTTCGGGAACGGGTGCAAGATGCCAGTATTGGAGGCAGCCGCTGACGCGATCATCGGATCGACCACGCCTTCAACGGATTCGGTAGCAATACCGGCGTTGCTATCACTAAAGCGACCGGCTTGTTCCGCATCCGGGGTTGCATCGACAACAGGTTCCACCG
>DJVD01000290.1:785-5317 GCA_002440805.1 Chloroflexi bacterium UBA6265 | reverse complement strand
CACGGCATTGGTGGCACGCCCGACCTGGTGCAGTTCGCCGTACACATCCTTGTCGAACAGGCCCGCAATCGCCTTCACGACGAACGATGGAAAGGTGCCATAGACGAAGGAGCCGTGATCGGTGTTGTACGGATTGAGCGGCGATGTTGCGGTGTTGAAGAACTGGCCGATGTTAGCTGGCCAGCGCAGGTCAGTGGTCACCCAGACGACAAAGCGCTCATCGGGGTGGAGATAGTAGCCCTGGTCCCAATCGAGGCCAACCAGGCGCAACGCCAGCGACACCGCGGCCAGCAGCACCAGCATCAGCCCGAAGCCGAAGCGCCGGGTCACGATGCTCCCTCGTAAACCTGTTCCCAGGCATCGGCAACAGCGGCCAGCGCGTAGTTTGAAGCGATCGCCTGCTGGTTCGGCAGGTAGCGCTCGGGCACGCTGATCACCTCGGCGATCGCCATCGCGAGGGCACTCGCATCACCGGGCTTCACGATCAGGCCGCCACCGGTGATTTTCACCGGATCGCTGACACCGGGCAGGTTACTGGCCACCACCGGTGTGCCATGCATCATCGCCTCGATTTGCACCATTCCGAAGCTCTCGGTCCAGTCGATACTCGGCAGCACCAGTACATCGATCGCGGTGTAGAAACGCGCCAGGTCGTCATCGCTGAGGTAGCCGAGTTCATCGACGGCGTAGCCGTAGCGCTCCAGCCAGATATCCCACGGACCACTTCGGCGGATGCCGGTGCGTGGATCGGTGTGCGGTCCGGCGAGTGCGACGATGGCATGCGGATGGCGCATGCGCAGCAGCGGGATCGCCTGCAACAGCACCTCGATCCCCTTCTCGGAGGCGTAGCGACCGACGAAACCGATTACCGGGGCGTGGCCCCACTCGCGTTCGTTGCGGAAAGCGGTGCGGGCATCGCGTGGCACGGGGTTGATGATGATTGGCGGCGGGATCACCCGCAAATTGCGGCGCATGATCCGGCTCACCGGGCTGACCTTTGCCCGGGCAGCAGTGTTGGTGACAAAGGCATTCGCCAACCGGCCACCGATGATGCTGCTGAGCCTGGCGACGGTGGCCGCCAGCCGCGGCAGGATGCCACCGGCCAGCACCAGGTCGGCGTGATGGGTGACCACCACCCGCTTCTTGCGCAGCCGGCAGAGGGCGACCAAAACGGCGGTTTCCGCCATCGGCAGGTGCAGGTGCACCACATCGACCTCATCGAGACGGCGCAGCACGGCGGCAACCAGGGATGGCAGCAGCACGGCCCGGTCAAACTTCGCCAGCACGCGCAGGCGCGTGATGTCGATGCCCTCGGGAGATACTTCGTGGCGGGGCAAGGCGGGATCGTACCGGGCGCTGATCACCTGAACCTGGTGACCGCGCGCAGCCATCTCCCGGGAGAGGCGGGCAGCATAGATCGTGAGGCCACTGGTGTAGGGCTCGTAATAGTAAAGAACCTGCAGGATTCGCAATGTGTACTGGCGCCTCGGTGTTATGTCATCAACCGTCCACTACCAAGATTAACCGATACCCAGCACCGCCGTGATCACCAGCGCGGACAATACGAGTAATGTGGTGAGGATGAGCACCACATTCACCACCCTGCCACCCATCTCGCGCACGGAGCGGATATCGACACCAAGGCCGAGTCCCGCCATCGCNNAGACCTGCCGTGCGGACGGCGGCGAAGAGGAAGAAGCCGATCACGAACCACGGCAGCAGCTTATTCATGCTGATCGACGCCCCGGGTGTGTCGTCCTTGTCGCGATAGAGCCAGGCGAACAGCGCCACCACTGGCCCAAGCATCATCACGCGGGTGAGCTTCACCAGGCTGCCAATCTGGCCGGAGGCCACGCTCACCGAGAAGGTAGTGGCCAGCACCTGCGGCACGGCGTACACGCTGAGTCCCGCCACCACGCCGAAGCGCTCATTGCTCAGGTTGAGCAGTGGCACCAGCAACGGCAGCAGCAGCACCACGCCGACGCCCAGCACGGCGGTAAGGGCAATGGCGGCGGCGACTTCCGCCTTCCTGGCCCGGATCACCGGGGCAACCGCGGCGATGGCGCTGTTGCCGCAAATGGCATTACCAACCGCTACCAGCGTCGCCAGCTGGGTGTTGAGGCCCATCGCCCGGCCAAGGGCGATGCCAACAACCAGGGTCATGCTGACCAGCAGCAAGACGGAGACTGCGATTTTCCAGCCGGCATCGACAATCGCGCCCAGGTTGAGGGTGAGGCCAAGGACAACAATCGCGAATTCCAGCAACTGCTTGCCGGCAAAGGCGATGCCCTTTTCTATCCGCGCCGAGGGCTGCCAGGCCGTCCGCACCAGCAGGCCGAGGATCAGGCTGAGCACCAGCGGTTCCAGCAGGGCATGATCGAAGAGCAATTCCTGCAGCATTGCCAGCAGGAAGGCGATGGCGGTAATGGCGGCGGCCACGATGACGCCAGGCCAGACCACCCGCGCCGTGGACCTCGGATCGGCGACATTGAACTGACTGGCAAGCTGCATGCGATACGATCCGTAGTAGAGATGCGGTGGGCTCCATTCGAGCCTGAGCATGGTAGCACTGGAGATGGGATTGATGAAACGCGTAGTGGTGACCGGTTCGAACGGCAAGATTGGCCAGATGGTGATGGACGCCTGGCGCGAATCCGGTGCCTACGATGTGGTCGGCCTGGCCCGCAGCGAGGGACCGTATACCGATATCCTCGCCGATACCAGCGATCTGGATGCGCTGGTGCAGGCATTCGCGGGGGCCGATGCCGTAGTGCACCTGGCTGGATCATCGGCCGTGGGCAGCTCGTGGGAGGATGTGCTGGAGAGCAACATCATCGGCCTGCGCAATGTGTTCGAGGCGGCCAGGGTGGCGGGTGTGCCACGGGTGGTGTTCAGCAGCAGCAATCACGCCGTCGGCACCTTCGAGATGGCGAATTCGCCGCAGATCTGGGAGATCGACGATCCCCGCCAGATCGATGAGACCAGCGAGATCATGCCCGATAGCCTGTACGGCGTCTCCAAGGCCTATGGCGAGGCGATGGCGCGGTATTACGTGGACCACCACGGTTTGCAGGCCGTTTGCCTGCGCATCGGGGGCTGCACCGGCACCGACTCGCCATCGGCTCCGGAGAACCTGTGGAAACCCGAGCGCGATGCCGAAGCCGGTATCCGCGAGGCACGCATGCGCATGCGCGCCGTGTGGCTGAGCAATCGCGATTGCGTGCACCTGATCGAGCGCAGCATTGATGCCGATGTGAGATGGGCGCTGGTCTACGGTATTAGCGATAACCCGCGTAAGCTGTGGGATATCGATCACGCCCGCGAGGTGCTGGGCTTCCAGCCGCAGGATGCTGCCCCGCGCGAGATTTTCCCCGGCGTGGAGTAGCACAAGGACCCACCATGACCGAACCGCAATGGAAGCATGGCAAAATCTGCTACCTGATCCTGGCCAGCAAGGATGTGGAGGCATCGGCACGGTTTTATGCTGATGTGTTTGGCTGGACCACCCGCCGGCACGACAATGGCGACCTCGCCTTCGATGACACCACCGGCATGGTGAGTGGCATGTGGGATACCAGCCTGGAGGCGCGATCGGGAGGCTACGAGATCGATATCTGGGTGGATGATGTCGCCGCCACCGCCGAGCGGATTGTGGCTGCGGGAGGCACGCTCATCGGCGACGACGTGCCGATCAGCGAGCAGGAGCAATACCGCCGCTTTGCCGATCCCGATGGCAACCACCTCGGTATCTATCATCACGGCGAATAGGTGCATGGCTGCATGTGGTTTCCGGCCGCAGCGGATATGCTTGCCACGAGAGTTCGATTCACCATCAGGAGCACTGAATGCCAGCCCCGAAGAAACCCCACGGCAAGATCCTGTACCTGCTGATCCCCAGCACCGATGTCCGCCGCTCGGCCGAGTTTTATGAAGAAGTCTTCGGCTGGAATATCCGCGAAACCGGCGATGGCCTGGCGTTCGACGATTCGGTGAACCAGGTGCATGGCCGCTTCACCACCCAGCTGGAAGCGGTTGAGAACCCCGGCTTCGTGCTCTATATCATGGTGAAGGATGCCGATGAGACCGAGCAGCGCATTGTCGAACTTGGCGGCGAGGTGACAGACCCTGCCGATCGGGAGAACTTCGATATCCTCGGCACCTTCCGCGATCCCGGCGGCAATCTCTTCGGCTTCTACGAGATGAAGGAAGGCGACGAAGGTTAAACCTTCTGCGGGAGAGTCCACAGCCGCAATTTGGTGATAGTGTGAACAGGTGAGAGGCAGGTGCCCTCACCTGTTTCGCGTTTGGTCACAAAGGCATTTTCCCGTGCGCAACTTCCCCTTCGATGCCCCCGGAACGTTTTTCAAAGGCAACCTCCACACCCATTCCACCAACTCCGATGGCCAGCTCTCGCCGCAGCAGGTGTGCGAGTTCTATCGCGGTAATGGCTACGATTTCGTCTCCATCACCGATCACTTCATGGAGCGGTTCTCGTGGCCGGTCACCGACACCAGCAACTATCGCGATGAGCA
>DJVD01000290.1:0-619 GCA_002440805.1 Chloroflexi bacterium UBA6265 | reverse complement strand
CACACCAACGATTGCGATCGCGGCAACGGCTGGCTGTTTGCCGATGTGATGTCCAACCGTGGCAATCGCTTCAGCGCCACGGCGGCCGACGATGCCCACTTCCATGGTCGCCGTCCCGATTCGCTGGGTGGTTGGGTGCATGTGAAGGCCGATTCGCTGGAACCGCAATCGCTTCTGGCGGCATTGAAGCAGGGCAATTTTTACTCCAGCACCGGGCCGGAGATCCACCACATCGCGTTTACGGAGAATGAGATCGTCGTGGAGTGCGATCCGGCGATTGCCGTGTATGCGGGTGGTCGCGGCAGTATCCGCCAATACGCACGGGGCGATGGCATCACCACCGTGCGTTTGCCGATCTCGGCGTTCCTGAGCACGTTTGTGCGGATCACCGTGCTGGATGCAGAGGGCAACCGCGCCTGGACCAGCCCGATCTGGCTGGACGAGTTGAATTTGCAGTAGGCGGCCGCGCGCAACAGATTGTCCGGAATACGTAGGGGCGGATTCGACGATATCCGCCCGTTGGACTCCCGCAAAGGATCGTAATCGGGTGGACAACACCCGGTTGCGACCGGGCGAGGCGCGGTTCCGGCACGTGTAGGGGCGAAGGGCACGCTTCGCT
>DJVD01000258.1 GCA_002440805.1 Chloroflexi bacterium UBA6265 | reverse complement strand
AAACTCCCTCGAGCAGCGATGTGGAGAAACGATCGACATCGAGTCCGAGGGCCTTCGCGGTCGCGACCAGGTTCTCGTTGGAGAAATCGCCATTCTCCGTGCGGCTTGGGCCGCTGAACAGCCAATCGCGATAGGCCAGGTACGCATTCTGCTCAGCGGCACATGCGGCGGCCTCGGCCGCTTGCACACTTTCGATGGAGTCATCGCTGAGGGCTTCGAAGCTGGGCACGCCAATCACGGTGAAATCTACGAACTCGAGGTTCATCCGACCCGATTGCACGTATTCCTCAATCACCAGGGGTTCGATTTCCTGGCTGAACACGCGACAGTGAGGGCAGCGGTAGTCGGCGAAGAGCTGAAGCGTGTTTGGCGCGTCAACATCACCCAGAATGTACCCGCGCAACCCTGTGGGCACCGGGGACGCTGCCGGACTCGCAATCGGCGTGGCGGCTGCATCACTGATAATGAACGAAGCATTCTGTAGAGGCAGGTTCTCCTCGGCCAGCTGGGCACTGCCCGGAAGGGTGCCGAGGGCAGCGGCGGCCATGCCGGCGGTAGTTGCGGCGAGGAATGAGCGTCGATTAATCACGAATGGTGCCTTTCTGGTCGCAAAGGGGTGGTGGCCATCATCATGCGGGGATGGACCCATCGCCCCAATGGTACAAGGAAAGCGGCACCAGGGGGCGCGCCGGCGTGGCACATGCAGCGTGCGGTGTGTGACTATAGGAATCGTCGATTTCGCTATCCCGGAGTAGAAAATGGGTTTTTTCAAACAGTTTTTCGCCGATAATCCGCATCGAGAAGTGGATGTGACACAGGTTTCCGACGCCATTGCCGACAGCACGCACACCGTGGTTGATGTGCGCGAACCGGATGAATGGAACGAGGGGCACATCGCCGACGCCGTGCACATTCCGCTTGGCGACCTGGCACTACGCGCCAGCGAATTGCCCACCGACAAGCCGATCTATACCGTCTGCCGCAGCGGCGTGCGCAGTATCACGGCGATTGAGATATTGGACCAAAGCGGACGCGTGGGAGCCAAAAGCCTGGCGGGTGGGATGATTGCCTGGGCGGATGCAAGTAAACCAATAGCCCGCTAGACAGGTAGTTTTTCCTGCGCCCGTTCGATGGCACGCAGGAATGCCTCACGAAACGAGGAAGTGTCGATCGACGTTACCACGGTAACCGGTCGGCCGTTCTCATCGTCCTGCTCGAACTGGATAATGCCGTTTTCGATGTACGGCATCAGGTTCATTTCCTCCAACGTGGCACCGTCCCATCCGGTGGCGATCAGTGCCGTCACAGGATCCCACATGATCCCGGCGAGGTCGTCCGGCAACGCCTCATGGCTGATGCCGATCTCACGCCAGTCCTGGTCAACACCCCATGCGCGAACCTGGCCTGCCAATTGCTGACCGAGGGGACCGCTGGCTTCAATGCGATCGACATCGCCGTCGGTGATCCACGCCTGCATTGCCACTGGCATCGGCACCATCGTGATATCGGCGAAGCTCTTGTAGAGTTCCTCCAGCGCCCGTGTATCGAACTGGACATTGAAATCGTCGGCTGCAGTCCATTGTGGATATCCAGCCACGGGGGGAAAGATATACCCACCCATATGCACAACACGTCGTTCTCGCATCAGGCCGCCGCGCACGCGTTCGAACATGGCGCCATTGGTATAGGGGCCGATGAGCGTAAGCACCGATCGCATCCACATGCTCCGCTCGAGCGTTGTGATGCTTTCGCCGGGTTCGCGGGCCGGTCGTGGCTCCACATTCGGCCAGAAATCCGCGCGGATGCCGGCGCGAACCGAGGTGGTGAGGCCAACGCGGGCTCCGGCACACACCGGGATATCGGTGCGACCGGCTGCCTGCAGAACCTGCCACACGGCCCCGGCGCGGTGCCCCGTTTCGTCAAGCACCGTCGTGATGCCCGTGAGGCGTACGTCGGGCATCCCCAGCAACATCAGTAATGCCGCGAAATCATCGGGATCGCCGCCGAAATCGGTATCAAGGTGATAGTGATGCATATGCCGGGTTGTCTCTTTCCAGGGTCAATTTTGGTAGCCGAGTGGGCAAGTCCATCAAACACTGCGGCCGCAGTGCCACACGAAATGACGGTTAAAGTGCAGCAGCACGAAGATTCCCTAGGTCTGGGCGGTCCAGACGGTTCCAGTCCGCAGGATCAGGGTAACTGTACCAAGTCGAAGCCGCGCGATTGCACGTTTGATGTCATGCCTATCGGGCAATTACGATCTATCCGATGTCTGTCTCCTCCCTTGCTGTTCGGTACGCCTCAGCGAACGCCTTCTGCCCCGCCATATCCCCGAAGATTGGCTCGTAGCAGACGAGCTTCATCACATCGGCGTGACGTGCCAACGGTACGAGATCCTCGGCTAGCGCATCATCGACTCCTTCGGACCTGGCGAGGTACTCCGCCCAGTGGGCAACCACGTCCGCTCCACGCTGGACCGGTCGGCCAGCGGCCAGGTTGTCCCGAATTGTGGGCAACACGAACTTGGGGATGCGATCCGACGCATCCACGGCCAGCCGCGCCAGCGTATCGGCGATGGCCGCATTGCTGAAGCGTTCAAAGAGGGTCTCGATGTAATGATCGACATCGACACCGGGCACGGGCGGGAGGGTGACACGCGCCTCGTCCAGGTACTGCTGCAGGAACAGGCGGATTTCCGGGTCGGCTACGGCCTCGTGGACAAACGTATGTCCGCGCAGTAGCCCGATGTACGCCATGGCTTGGTGACTACCATTCAACAGCCGCAGCTTCATCAACTCATACGGAGCCACATTAGGCACCAGCTTCACACCGACCTGTTCAAACTCAGGGCGACCGTTGCAGAAAGAATCTTCCAGCACCCACTGCGTAAATGGCTCGGTGATGACCGGCCAGCGATCATCCAAGCCGAAGCGTGTTCGCACCAGTTCGCGATCGGCATCGGTGGTAACCGGGGTAATGCGATCGACCATGGAATTCGGGAAAGTGACGTGCTGGTCAATCCACATGGCCAGGTCCGGATCTATTGCCGAAGCATATGCGAGGATGGCTTGACGCGCGACATGGCCATTGCCGGGCAGGTTATCGCAGCTCATGACCGTGAACGGAGGGATGTCGCGACCTCGTCGCAGCCTCAGGGCCTCGGTTATCAGGCCAAACACGGTTGTTGGCGATTGCGGATGGGCGAGATCGTGTCGTACACGAGGATCGTGGAGGGCGAACTCGCCACTTACGCGATCAATGTTGTAACCGCCTTCGGTGATGGTGAGCGAAACGATCCGGACGTCGGCCGACGCCAGCAAGTCGAGAACGGCCTGGGTATCCTCGGTGGCGAGCAGGAAACCGCAAATCGATCCGATCCGCGTGGCCGCAATGCTCCCATCGCCCGATTTCTCAACCAACGTGTACAGGAAATCCTGCGAGGCAAGGGCGTCGCGCATGGCGACATCGCCCGGCATGACACCGATGCCGCAGATGCCCCAATTGGTGCTTTTGCCCTGAGAAAGCAGCGTGTGAAGATACATTGCCTGGTGTGAGCGATGGAAATTGCCGACCCCAATGTGGGCGATGCGTGCCTGTAGCCTCGATCGATC
>DJVD01000120.1 GCA_002440805.1 Chloroflexi bacterium UBA6265 | reverse complement strand
TGACCGGCAAGAACATGTTCCACCGCCCAACCATTTCGAACAGGGCAATGGTGGCGATACCAGCCCGCGACAGCGGCAGGTAAATGGTGCGGAAGATGTGGAAATCTGTGGCGCCATCGATGCGGGCTGATTCCGCCAGATCGAAGGGAACACCGGCGAAGAAGTTGCGCATGAGGATGATACTGAAGCCACTAACCATGCCGCTGAGGATCAGTGCGAACAAGGAATTCAGGAGCCCGAAATCCTTGAAGACGATGAAGAGCGGGATCATGATCAGCTCGCCGGGGATCGCCATGGTCGCCAGGATAAATACCACCAGGAACTTGCGTCCCGGCAAGTCCATCTGAATCAAGACATATCCGGCGAGACAGGCGAGGAAGACGTGTGCCAGGGTGCCCGCTCCGGTCACGATGACGCTGTTGATGAACGCGCGTTCGAGGCCAAGGTTCTTCCAGATGACCTGGAATCCATCGAGGCTAAAGCCCTTTGGCCAGAGAATAATCCCGGAACTCATTGAGCCCAAGGGAGTGGAGAAGGCCACGGCGAGCACATTCCAGAACGGAATGATCATCAGGCTCATGGCAAGCAACAGGAAGGTAATGACGATGCCGCGATAGACGCGATCGCCTGAGGTGTGATGCACGTTGGCCCGGCGGTGGGTCTCGATCATGATTACGCCTCCTTCCCGAAGCCGGTGGCGAACCACACGATTGCAGTCATCAGCAGCGTGGCGCCAAGCACCATCACCGAGATTGCGCTGGCCAATCCGAGCTTGCTCTGCAAAATACCGAGGTCGTACACGTAGGTCATCAGCACATCGACCTGNNGTGTTCAACATGAACACCACCAGCATGGTTGGCTTCAACATCGGCAAGGTGATCTGCCACGTCTGCTGGAACCGGGTGGCGCCATCGACGCGAGCAGCCTCATACAGGGCGGGACTAATGCTGGTGATTGCGGCGAGGTAAATAATGGCGTAGTAGCCCATATCGCGCCAGATTGGCAGGCCGATCATCAATGATCGGGCCCAGCCCACGCTGGTGAAAAAGCGAATTGGCTCGCCGCCGAGAGACTTGATCACCTCGTTCGCGATGCCGCCAGATGGCGCGAGGATGTACATCCACATACCGGCAATCACCACCCAACTAAACAGGTGGGGGAGATACACGGTTGTTTGGGCTGCCTTCTTGAAGGTCATGTTCAGGAGTTCGTTGAGCGCCAGGGCAACAACGATTGGTGGGAAAAATCCCAGGACGATGATGCCGCCGCCAATGAGAATGGTGTTGCGCACCACTTGCCAGAACTGGGGTGTATCCAGGGCCTCGCGGTAGTTTTCTGAACCGACCCATGTGGTGGCACCGAGCAGTTTCGTCTCCTGGAAACTGGAGATCACACCCTGTACCAGCGGCCAATACACGAACAACGCAAAGTACACGATCACTGGCAGGATCATCACATACAGCCAGGCGTATCGCCGCGTACTTGCCGAAAAACCAGATGACATCGATGTTGTACCTTGGCACGACGGGGGATGGCGGTATTCCGCCATCCCCCTCTCGTGCATCCTTCGGGATTGCTAGTCGATGAACCCGCCGGAGCGCAGCTCTTCCTGCAGGGCGGCAACGCCCTCCTCAGGTGTGACATCGCCAAGGATCATCTTGACAATGGCCTCGTCGATCAGCGGCTTGATTGTCGGTTCCCAATCCGGGCCGTAGTAATCGAGGCTGGCGTATTCCTTGGTGATTGCCTGGGCTTCCCTCAGTCCCGGCAGTTCACCGACCGGGTTCACCCAATTGGCGTTGTACGGGGTTGGCTGGCCATGATCCATCGCGTGGGTGGTGCCCACTTCGGTGAGCTCGTACACACCATCGGTGACGGTGAAGTCGTGGCCCTCGATACCCAGGGAGGTGAGGGTAATACCCGGGAATGTGTGCCACCACTCGAGCACCTTGAACGCCAACTCCGGCTCAGGGGCGTTGATCGGAATCACCCACACACTCGGTTGGCCGCGTGTAATGGTGACCTTTCCGTTTTCATCGGCAGCGGCGGGAACGCCAACAGCCTTGAACTCGGTGTCAGGGTTGGCGGCCGTTACCTGCGCATTGAACAGGCCAATCCAGGTGTCCCAATAGCACAGGCTGGAGACCTTGTCGGTCATGAACTGGTTGCGCACAGCAGCCATGTCCTGGGTGGCAAAGTTGGGATCGATCAGGCCTTCGGTGAAGCACTTGTTGAGGAAGGCGTAAACCTCAATTGCGGCATCGGATGCGTAATCAATCGAACGGCTTTCGGGATCGGCATTGGTGAACCCGTTGCGGAGTCCGAACGCGCTGAAGAACGGCTGGAAGTCGTACGTGCCGGTGGCACTGAAGCCGATGGGCTTGCTGCCATCGCCAACCGGATCGCCATCACGCAGGGCGACCATGGTGTTGTAGACCTCATCGAGTGTGCTTGGTGCCGGCAGTCCAAGTTTGTCCAGCCAGTCCTGGCGCATGGTGAGCATGCGGCTGCCTTCAAACTTGTTGAAGACGCTGTAGAACTTGTCGTCGTACTTCACCTGGTCCCACTCGGCAGTGGGGATGACGGTGGTGTTCGTGAGGATTGCCGAACCGTTCACCCATTCAGTGATATCGGTGAGGACTTCCTGGTCGACCATCACATCCATGAACTGCTTGTTGGTGTAGATGAGGTCGTACTCGACACCAGCGGCCAGGTCGGCCTGGCGCTTCTGGTCGTAATCAGCGGTGGGGTGGGTAAGCTCGAGCGTGATACCGGTGAGGCGCTTGAACTCTTCAGCCCACAGGGCATCCTCCTCCGGATCCTTGCCGCCAGCGACCGCGCTGAGCATTTTGATTGTTTTGCCTTCGTATTGTTTGAGGTCTTCAAGCAATTGTTCCTGGGCGGCGAGGAAATCGGCATCGGCCTCAACTGCCGGGGAGGCAGCCGGCGTCGCATCCTGCGCGGATGCGTAGCCTATCTTGCCAACTGCTGCGGCTGCACCAAGTGCAGACCCCTTCTGAACCAGTGAGCGACGTGAAATTGGGTTCGTCATTGAGTACTCCCATTTCTTTCGACATTCTGCCAAAATGGCCTGGATCAATAGCAATTCGGCGCTATCGTCCGTGGCTTCACCCGAAGCCGTTTCTCGACCGACGCAAATATAGATGCAGGATTGTTCCGGATGGTTAAACCCATCATAAACATTCTGCACTGCATGCGGTATGCAGAAAGCTTAACATTTCGGGACACGATTTGGGGAGAAGCGAAGTAAAATCAATGTGCATGAAGTACCGAAGCACGACCTCCCAGGTAGTGAGATGTGCCCCGGTACGAGGTCGATCATGACCACTCCAGTCTTTCGATCCAACAACGTCGAACTGCGCCGAGGCGGCGTGCCGATAGTGAGGAATCTTAGTCTGCAGATTCCGGCTGGATGCATCTTTGGCCTCGTCGGTCCGAGCGGCTCCGGCAAAACCACCATCATGCGCGCGATGATGGGCCTGGGCGCCATCCATTCAGGCGACATGATGTTGCTTGGGCAGAAAGCCGGCCACCAGAGCCTGCGTCGGCGTATCGGCTACCTGCCACAAAATGGCGGGGTGTGGCCCGATCTCACATCGCGTGAATGCCTGCAGTTCATGGCCAGCATTTACCGCACCTCATCACACCGCGTCGATTCCTCCCTCGACCTGATGGAGCTGACACCGATCGCCGATCGCACCGTCGCCACGCTTTCTGGCGGTGAAGTGCGCCGGGTGGGACTGGCGATGGCGATCCTTCACGAACCGGATCTGCTTGTGCTTGACGAGCCGACCATTGGACTTGATCCGCGATTGCGACGGAAGCTTTGGGATACCTTTGCCACATGGGCAGAATCAGGCACAACCCTGGTGGTAAGCACCCATGTAATGGATGAAGCGCGGCTATGCGATCGCATCGCCGTGATTTCTGAGGGGAAGGTGGTTGCGCTCGATTCACCGGGCGAACTGGTGCGCCGGCAATCGGCCGTCGACCTGGAAGAGGCTATATTGCGCCTGCTCGAAGCGGAGGCAACCAATGTCTCCTGATCGCGTGCTTGCGGTTGCTGGACGGGTNNTGCCTGCTGCTATGGGTTTTGCAGATAACCTTCCAGAATGTGCCAGGCCTGTTCAACAAGATCGGCCCGATGCTGCTGGGCACGTTTCCGTTTGTGATGGTTTTCCTTGTCACGTCCATCACCATGTTGCGTGAGCGCAACCAGGGCACCTTGGACCGGATGCTGGTATCGCCGATCGGTCGTGCCGATATCATGGTTGGCTACGCCACTGCTTTCGCAGTGTTGGCCGCGCTGCAATGCGCCATCACCATGACGTTTGCCCGGCTTCTGCTCGATATGCCTGTTCGGGGCAGCACCGTGGCTGCGTTCGCGATTGTGTTGCTCATCGCCCTCTACGGGAACGCGCTGGGCCTGACGCTGAGTGCCTTCGCCCGCAGCGAGTTCCAGGCCGTGCAGTTCATGCCGCTCTTTATCCTTCCGCAAATTTTCCTGAGCGGCCTGCTGGTGCCGGTTGAACGCATGCCGAGGGCGATGGAGGCGCTGGCCAGGGTGAATCCGCTCAGGTATGTTTTTCGGCTCCTCTCCACCGTCATGAATGACGGCACGGGATTCCGGGATGCCACCAATCGCACCGATATCATCGTGGCAGTATTGGTGCCGCTGGCTGTGTTGGCCCTCGGCGCTACCACCATGCGTCGACAATCCGAAGCCTGACGGCACCGATAAAATCGCGCTTCCTGGGAGAGCCNNCTGCTTAGGCCAGTAGCATCGCATTGCGAATAATCAGGTAGAAACCGACCAGGACCACCAGGCCAGCGAACCCGCGGGAGAGCGCTGTTTCATTGACACGCCCCCCAGCCAGGCTCCCCAGCATGGATCCGGCAAAGCCTCCGCCGATGAAGATCGCCGCCAGCGAAAGGTCAACCCCGCCTGACCCCAGGTGAGCGATAACACCCGCCGATGAGATGATGCCGATGATCACGAG
>DJVD01000171.1:4817-6717 GCA_002440805.1 Chloroflexi bacterium UBA6265 | reverse complement strand
CGGCGTACCCGGATATCCATCAGGCCAAGGAGCGGTTGCGGTTCCCCGATCTTGCTGCCGGAGTCACCAACGTCGCGCCCCAGCAGGATCATGCCGGCGCACGTTCCCCACACCGGCATGCCGTCATGCACGCGCTGATGGATGAGCGTGTCGAGCTCACTGATGCGCAACAGTTTGCCGATCGTGGTGCTCTCGCCACCCGGAATGATCAATGCGTCGACGTTCGCCAGATCGGCAGCAGTGCGCACTTCGCGGGACGGAACTCCCAGCTGATCAAGCATGCGGATATGTTCCGCAAACGCGCCCTGGAGCGCCAGGACACCAATGGTCGGGATCATTGCACTCCTACCAACCGCGGCGAGCGAGCTGGGCCTCCACCGGGAGGGTAGACATTTCGATGCCGCGCATCGCTTCACCCAGACCTCGGCTGACCTCCGCGATCTTGGCAGCGTCGCGGAAGTGAGTGGTGGCCTGGACAATGGCGCGCGCGGTTTTGGCCGGATCATCCGATTTGAAGATACCTGAGCCCACAAACACGCCCTCTGCACCAAGCTGCATCACTAACGCCGCATCGGCCGGGGTTGCTACACCGCCCGCGCAGAACAACACCACCGGGAGCGCGCCGGTTTCGTGAACCTGGACCACCAGCTCATATGGCGCACCGAGTTCCTTGGCCGCGGTCATGAGTTCGGCCCGAGGAAGCGCTTGCAGGCGCTTGATGCCGCCGTTGATATCGCGCAGGTGGCGAACCGCCTCCACAATGTTGCCGGTGCCGGCCTCGCCCTTGGAGCGGATCATTGCCGCGCCTTCGCCAATGCGGCGTAGTGCTTCTCCCAGGTCACGCGCACCGCAGACGAATGGCACGCGGTAGTCGTGCTTGTCGAGGTGGTAGCGATCATCGGCGGGCGTAAGGACCTCGCTCTCGTCCACGTAATCGACGCCGAGGGCCTCGAGTACCTGGGCCTCAACGAGGTGACCGATACGAGCCTTGGCCATGACAGGAATGGTGACCGCATCCTTGATACCGGTGATAAGGTCAGGATCGCTCATCCGGGCCACCCCGCCCTGGGCGCGAATGTCCGAGGGGACACGCTCCAGCGCCATCACGGCCACCGCTCCGGCTTCCTCGGCGAGGCGGGCCTGGTCGGGGGTGACAACATCCATAATCACGCCGCCCTTAAGCATGCGTGCAAGCCCGGCCTTGGTGGTCCAGGTCGATTTATGCGCACCATTTTCGCTAAACATCGTTGCGTTATCCATGGATTCTCCGGATCTGGTGCCAATAGCCGACGGCACCTGTTGCTATTCGCGAGGGTTAAGTTGCCTTACTGGCCGGGTAAGTGCTGCCTGCCACTGCAACGGGGGCCCAAAACCGGCACCGGGCAAGGCCCTGAACGATTAATGATAGACGTGCGGGCGCTGCATGGCCATAGTCGATCAATCACCTGCGTCAGGCCAGGGCCGGTGCGGGATGTCCCTCTTTGCCGTTGCGACCTATCATGGGACAGATGAGAAGAAGCGTTCGATGCTCCCGCAGGGAAACAACGAAAGGCACAGCCACCATGTCAGAGGGAAAAATCGGGATCGCGATTATCGGCCTGGATCATTGGTACACTGCCATCGATCTCGCGAAATCGCTGATGGAACATCCTCGCGTTAATCTGATTGGCATCGCCGACAGCAGCCTTGAGCGGGCTCGTGAAATCGCCGGGCAGATCGGCCTCAGCGAATACACTGACGACCTTCAGAAATACATCGGCGATGATCGGGTCCACGCCGTTGGCAGCTTTGTTACAGTGGATCAGAATCCTGGCGTCGTTATCGCTGCCGCCGAGGCCGGGAAACATATCCTCTCGATCAAACCGTTCGCCAACACATTGGAGGAGGGGACAGCGATCGT
>DJVD01000171.1:0-4792 GCA_002440805.1 Chloroflexi bacterium UBA6265 | reverse complement strand
ACCGAACTGCACCAATACCTGAAGCGCTTGGTCGATGATAAGTCGATCGGCGACGTTGTCTCAGGCAACTTCACGCTCATCTCCTCGCTGCCGCAAAACTGGCCAGGAGCCCCGAACGATGGCGGCTGGTGGGCCGACCCCGCCAGGGTGCCCGGCGGCGGCTGGATTGATCATTCGATCTACCAGATTGATCGCCTGCGATGGCTGCTTGGGGAAGAAGTGGTACGTGTGACGGGTCGAACTGCCAACTTGATCCACCCTGAGCTGGGCGTTGAAGATTACGGCCACGCGATCGTGGAATTCGCGAGTGGTGCGACATTCTCGATTGAGGACACCTGGAGCGGGCCCGCTGGATCCTGGCGCATCACCTCCGTGCTGGTGGGCACGACGGGCGTGCTAAGCCTGGATACCATTTCGCCTCACATAGCGGCATTCGGGGTCGGTGGTGAGCCTGGCTGGTCTACGTTGCCGCTGATGCCGGATGACATGGGCGGGATTGATCCCTTGATTGATGAGTTGACCGGTGCCGCGCCAACATCGCTGGGAACAGAAGCGGATGCATGGGAGAACCTCGCTGTCTCCCTGGCGTTCTATGAGTCCGCACGCACAGGTTCGCCCGCAGCGGTCCAGCATCTCGGTTAACCGGGGTTGGTGACACAGCATCCTCAAAAGCGTGCGTGATATGCAATAATGTATACACATGAAGGAGGCTGAAATGAGCGAAGAAACACACGTGGATCGACCGGGTGAGGTCACTCATCTTTGGGAGCTCCTGCATCAGGAAAGCTACTTGCCGGAAGAAGCCGCCGAGGTGCTTAATCTGCCCGAACGGATCATCCTGAAGTCTGCCTTTGGCGGCGAACTCAAGGCCAGGATCGTGAATGGTGATGTGATTGACATCAGCCGATCCGACCTGGTGGCATGGCTCAAGTGGCGCGACAGTCATTAGGCTCATTGTTCGCCAGATAACCCAAAACCCCGGCCAACTGGCCGGGGTTTTGCCTTGAATCAAGGAGTTCTCTATGTGCTAGACAACCGGGCTTGTATCAGGAGCGATCGGGGTGGTAGTTGTCGTCGTTTCCCGCTTGCCGTTTCGATTCCATGGTGTGCCCACGGCTGGCAGCAACCAGCGATCGAGGCCCAGGAATCCAGCGACCTTCCAGCCGAGAATAATGAAGATCGTAAGTCCAAACATCCAGGGGTTGGAGCTGACCGTACCGGCGAGCATGAAGTTCATGTTCATCACGGTGCCGAAGAAGGCTGCAACACCAAGCAGTGCGCCGAACAGGAGACCCAGGCCCACTGCTGTTTCACCCCAGGCAATCACCGGGCCGAGCCAGCTAGTGGCACCGCTATCGACGATCCATTGCAGGAAATCTGCGTACCAGCCGAACACTGCCTTGGTGGCGCCGGTGTCCGGATTTGGGGTGTAGGCGCCCATCAGGAAGCCCTTGAGGGAATCGCCGCGGTTCATCTGAACTTCGGTCGCAGCCCCGTCGACCATCTTGGTGACGACGCCCGAGGTGCCCCAGCCAGCGTCGAACATCTTGTGCCAACCGGCCTGCAGCCAGTGACCACCGAGGACGAAACGAAGTGGCAGCCAAAGGATGGCCAGCCAGGTGTTGCCCGTGAAGGTTCTCCAGAAAGCAGGATCATCGACCTGGCCTGGGGTATCGTCCGCTCGTCGCGGTGTGATGTCGATCTCGCGATCGCCGAGTTGGTTCGCCTGCCAGATACCCAGAACCGGGATCAAGATGAGACACAACCATCGAATCCATGATCCGTCCAGGGTCTTGCCGAAGTCATCGCCAAAGAACGGGCCACCGAAGGGGCTGTCATCGACCATGAACTCCAGGAACAGGTACGCGAGAACGGCTATCACCGTAAACGTATAGAGCTTTGTTTTTGTGATGACCATTTGGTCCTCCCTATTTCCCCCATCGAACGACTTCCGCCCGATGACCGACATCTCTCAGTGAGCTTGTGACCATATTCACAACGCTCATTTGCACTGGAGTGATAATGACAAATCCCGTGTAGAGTACGTGTGGAATTTGGCCGGGTGGGCGTGTCAATTCCGTAACAAATCCTTGCCATACTGGCGACGTGGGGGTTTTACCTACGAAAGTTCGGTTAGATATCAGAAGGTGGCGACGATGTTTCGACGACGAGGATGCCTGTTCGGATGTGGCAGTTTCCTGTTCCTTGGCCTAGCGGCCATCCTGCTCATCTGGTTCGTCGCCATTCCCCGCATCTCCGATCTGTTTGAAGACAGCGTGAGCGAGGGCCTCTCTACCGTGATCGCTGAAGAAATCGATCCCCTTTATTCTCGCGCCCAACTTCAGGACGGCGAGGATGTGCGCTTCTCATTTGACACAATAAACGCGCAAATGCGCGATACCACCCAGGACGACCAGGTCGACAAGGTAGAGCTGCTCTCCTCAGGTGATCAGGTCATCATGCGCGCCACCCTGAACAATCGGGAGTGGGAGATTGCTTTCGTCCCCCAGGTAACCCAGGAAGGACGTTTGCAAATGGAGCCTGCCTCTGATGGCGACTGGTTCGAGGATCGGGTAATGGACATCCTCGGAGGCGGACTGGAAACGGCGATCAACGAATGGCTACAGCGTAACGGAGTGTACCTGACGGATGTGACGCTTGAACCAGACGCAATCGTTCTGACAGTTGCCGGGGAGTAAGCTATGGGCTGATGCGATGCGGGCGAGACTCGTTATGATGCCTGGTATCGTACACTGGCCCGGAATGGTGCAACCGCACCTGCAACATATGACCAACAAGAAAGCAGCGTCGTGTCCCAGAACAGCCAGCCAACCCACTCATCTGACGATGTCAATGTTGAAGAAATGTCCCCACCGGTCGTGGACGAATCAGCGGCCAGCGAGACAAGTGCACCTCCCGCGGTGTCCGCCGTCGAAGACGAAAGTACGATCGGTACGGGCACCAGCATGGCCCTCGGCTGCATTGCCGGGACAGTGGTGCTCATCATCTTTGGCCTGCTCTTCCTGGCGATATCCAGGCTGATATAGATCTCAGGTAGGTTCCAATGCAAAACGGGAGGTCGTGGTATCACGACCTCCCGTTTTGTGTATTGGTCAGGAGCCAGACGTAGAGATCTCGACCTCTGTCACGGTGCCTGGGAGCGTTTGCACCTCGGCGGAGATCAGAATGGGATCGCCAACCCGTTCCAGCAGCTCCATTCGGTAAATGCCGGGGAGCACCCATACGTAGTCGCCGTGCTCAAACTGGTCCTGCCAAATGACAGTGCCGGAAATGTCGGTGACAGCATAGATTTCGCCAGCGCCTTGCGGGAACTTGAGGATCGAGCCACGCACCCAGGTCGTTTCACCGGACTGGATATGAACGGTTAACCTGGTTTCTGTGCCGCTCGGATTGGTCCAGTACAGCTCGCAGGTGCCGACATTCACCTCAATGCGATTCGTCTCCTTCAGGGAGTAGCTGACGAGTTCCCCATCGGGATTGGAATCGGTTGCGCCCTGTTTGCAGTCGAGGGTGGCCAGCGGCCAAAGTCCGCCGATTTCCTCGATTTCAAGGAAGCCGGTTACCACCACAACCTGCAATTCCTCCAGCACCGTGAAAAGGGCATCGTTAAGTTCATCGGCATTGGCAGCGTTGAGGTTCAGTCCGCCGCCGGCATCAGCAATGCACTGCAGGGTGGACTGCTCTTCCTGGGAGAGACCGAAGCCCACCACGTAGGTGGTGACATTGACTTTGCCTTCGGCCAGGGCGAGCGCTGCGTCACAAGCATTGCCACCACAGGTTTCTAGCCCATCGGTGACAAGCACGATGGCGTTAACTTCGTTCTCGGCCGGTTCCTGGAAATCCTTCCCGGCTTCATTCAGGGAAAGCGTCAGTGGCGTCCAACCTACTGGCTGGTAGCTTTCAATTGCGGCGCGGAGGCTCTCTTTATTGGTGCCTTCGATCGGCACAACCAACTCAGTGGATTTGCAGCTTTCCTCCCGATCGGCCTCCTGGTTGCTCCCCTTGTGTCCATACACGCGGAAGCCGACATTGATCCCTTCCTGCTCGGGAATGGCATCCACCACGTCGTTCAACACGCTCTTGGCGGCGTCGATACGGGTGACGCCGGGAGAGACTTCCGCAGCCATGGAGCCTGAGGAATCAAATACGAGCTCTACATTCACTACCCGGCTGCTACTGCCTGCGGCTTGATCCTGCGCGTATCCCATGGTGGGATGCGTAATCAGAATCATGAGGAGCGCCATCATCGTTCGGAACAAGCGCAATGCGGTTTTGTGAGGCATCCCTGTACTCCCTTTCGTGGCGCGAAACGATCCTGCCGTTCGCGACTGCCCACCGCACCGGGGTGATTGCCTGACGGCCCACCCGGCGCGAATCTGTTGCGTGGTACGGATTCTGCGATTGTGTTTTTAGCTAACGAACGATTCTATCTGTACAAACGCAATAGCAAGAACCGGGCCGTCACGTTTCGTGAACTCAAGGGAGCGACGATGAGAAAAGCATTCTCTTCGTTTGCCACTCTCGCACTGGCGATCACGTTGAGCATGCTCGTCGGGTTATGGGCACCACTTGTGTGGTCTCAGGATGCCCCGATAGAGCCAGTCAACGAGGAGACATCGCAGGAGCTGGTGGTTAACGACCAACGTTATTCAGCCGACCTTGAAGTACCGATAGATGCGAACCCCATGCAGGAAGCCGAGGCGGAAGACGGCACGGTTGTGCTGGTCAAGCCGGGGCAGAGCGACCCCCTATCGGCCGTGTACGTCCCGTC
>DJVD01000136.1 GCA_002440805.1 Chloroflexi bacterium UBA6265 | reverse complement strand
TATTGGTTGCGGTGGCATGGCCAGGCATGAACCCGAATACGTCGTCGTGCGCTACTATACACAGCGAGTGAGGAATGTCGTAGGGGAGTAGAGACACCGATGGATCGCAACGATCGCGTTGAAATCGTCGCGCTTGTCGGCAGCATGCGTGAGCACAGTTACAATCGTGGCCTGTTACGCACAGCCATGTTGCTGCAGCCGGAAGACGTTCACATTGTGGAGTTTCCCATTAATTCGCTGCCGTTTTTCAACCCGGATCACGCCAGCGGCAGCACGCTGCCCACGGTACGTGATTTCCGCCAGGCGCTGCAGCGTGCCGATGGGTTGCTGGTATTCACCCCTGAGTACACCTATTCGGTACCCGGTTTACTGAAGAACGCGCTGGATTGGGCCGGCACTCCGCGCGGCCGTTCACCGTTGCGAGGCAAGCCGGTTGGTATTGCCAGTGCCAGCGTCGATCGCAACGGCACCGTCCGGGCCCAAATGCATCTCCGCCAGATTTTCCTCAGCATGGCCGCGGTTTGCTTGCCCGAACCGGAGGTGTACGTCACCTTCGCGGAAGACAAATTCAACCATCTCGGTGAACTCACCGATCAAAACGCCCGTGACCAGGTGAAGTCGCTGATTGAGCATATGGCCGATTGGGCCCTGCTCATGCGCGAACAGCGTTAATTCGCTTTGGCCGTCATGGCTTCATCGGATCTCAGGCGTCGTATCAAGAGCTCCATCACGGCGTGCTCAAGTGGCGGCAGGCTTTTCTCCTTCTTTCGTTGTTTTTCCGCCCGTTGCTCTATAGTGGAAATTGTCTCTCCCTCCATATAGGCATCGATTACGGCCGGGTGCACATAGCATTTGCGGCAAACAGTAGGTGTATTGCCGAGCTGTTTGGAGACGTTCTCGATGGCGGAGACGATATTGCTCTTCGCCGTGACCTCATCGGCATCGATGTCAAACCCCGCCAATGCCTCCGCCGCGAGCCTGGTTCCCGCCCAGGTGCGAAAGTCTTTGGCGGTGAAATCGTGGCCCGAGATCTCTCGCAGGTATGCGTTGACATCGGCTGAATCGACCGTTTGGCGGTTGCCATCCTCGTCGAGATACTGGAATAGTTGCTGCCCCGGCAAGTCCTGGCATGTGCGCACGACGTTCGCCAGCTTGCGATCGTTCAACTCGATTTCGTGATCGACGCCGCTCTTGCCCGTAAAGGAGAATGTGACCGTTGCGCCTTCGATTTCGGCATGCCGATCTCGCATGGTGGTGAGGCCATAGGATTTGTTTTCCTTCGCGTATTGGTCATTTCCAACGCGGATGAGCGTGGTTTCCAGGAGTTTCACAAGCGCAGCCAGCACCTTTTCTCGCGGGAGACCGCGCTTGCCAAGGTCGGCGTCCACGCGTTCACGAATAGCTGGCAATGCGTTGCCAAACTCCACCATGTGTTCGTATTTGGCTTCATCCCGCACTTCTGTCCAACGAGGGTGATAGCGGTATTGCTTTCGTCCCTTGGCATCGCGGCCGGTGGCCTGGATGTGGGCATTCGTGGTCGGCGCAATCCACACATCAGTCCAGGCGGGTGGGATCGCCAGTGACTTGATGCGTGCGAGGGTCCGCTCGTCAGTCACTTTCTCGCCCTTGCTGGTGCGGTAGAACATTCCTTTGCCGGCGCGGTGCCGGGTAATTCCTGGAGAGGTATCGGTAATCCAACGGAGGCCCGCTTCTTCGGCGGACTCTTGGGGATCGGGGCGGTTTATCATTTCGTGGTCCTGGAGAATGCCTCATTGCAAAGCGAGGCGAAAACGGAACAGGGAGGCGAATTCTCGCCTCCCTGTTGCTTTATGCAAATTGTGTGCCGCCTAGAGTTCGTGCATCAGGATCACGAGCCCGCTCGGGATGGTGAGGATAATGGTGGCGGCCAATACCCACCAGAACGCCTTGGCTTCCTTCACCGGTCCCTTCTCGGTGAAGTTGATCATGATCACGCGCAGGCCATTGAGCGTGTGATAGATCACAGCACCAACCAGGAAGATCTCCATGGGGATGATGAACCAGTTACCGTAGAAGCTGACGGTATGGTCGTACACATCGCGGCCAAGACCAATGAGCATGATATCGATAATATGCACGACGAGGAAAAAGACCACACCGGCACCGGTAGCGCGATGCAGGATCCACGCGTACTGGCCGATATCGCCGTTGTACACCGGTACCCGATCGTTGCGCAGGTTTTGAATCACCCACACGGCCAGCAGAATCACCGCCACGTAGATAACGCCGGCGAACAGGAACAGGGAGTAGGCGATGATATCGCCAATCCACATCTCACCGGAGAGCGGACCGGTATTGTTGCGGGCGGCTTCCTCGTCGAAGGTGAAGATGGTCACGGTTCCCATCACCGTGAAGAAGATACCTGTGACCCATAGCGTTGCATAGGCGATTTGGCGTGAGCGTTTGCTCTTGAGTAAATCGGTCATGATCATGCGCATGCCGACGACGCCGTGCCAGAGTGAGGCGAACAGCAAAATGAGATCGAATGTGCGCCAGAGCGGATTTGCCCATCGATTGGCCACAAATTCAAACACGGTGTCACTTGGGACATTCAGGTAGTGGGTGATAAACAGGTGCCCCATCGCAAAAATCACCAGCACCAGGCCGGAGATGCGCAGGAAATACCAAAATGCCCGTTCCGTGCCCGGGATAAGCCCGGCGGCAGGTGCAGAGCGGATATGGTCGTTCGTGGAAGCAGCCATGTGTCTATCTCTCCTCATTGGGCGACCTGAACCACTACCTNNTGGGCACCGGCGTTATCCCTCATTGCTGCAAGTGTACGCAATTAACTGTATCTGCGGGACGATTCCGTGGTCAGGATTTCGAGCCCCGATCACCCGGCTGTGTCGGGTTTACCGCCATGCGGATGCCGGATAGTGCCGAGAGATCGACCTCCGCCGTCCCCGGTGCGAAATCGACGCTACAAACGCCATCGTCACATAGACCGGCTGGTTCGGGATCGCGGTTCCATTCACCGCTGGCACCTCCAGATTTCGATTCAACCTGGATGTGCTCGATGATCATGCCACGGTCAACCGCCTTCACCATGTCGTATACCGTCAGGGCCGCTGCACTCACCGCCGTGAGCGCTTCCATTTCCACGCCAGTTTTGCCAGTGGTTTTTACCGTAGCGGTGATCTCTACTGTATCGTCCCGGACATCGAAGGCAATATCAACACCGGTGAGCATCAACGGATGGCACATCGGCACAATCTGTGGCGTGTTCTTGGCCGCCATAATTCCGGCCACCTGCGCCACACCAAGGACATCGCCCTTGCTGGCAGTGCCGGCGCGGATAATCTCGGCGGTAGCGGCTTGCATGCGAATGCGCCCGGTGGCAATGGCCACGCGGCTGGTATCGGCCTTGTTGCCAACATCCACCATGTGGGCGCCACCGCGGTCGTCAAAATGTGTCAGCTTGCTCAATTAGGATCCTCTTTTCCGAATACCATTGGAAAGGCGTCGGCCAGGTTTGCGTCAGTTTCCGGGCAGTGTTCAACCAGCGATGCCCTGCCATCAATGATATCCCGGGCGAAGAGACCGTTGGTCGGGTTCAAAACGCCGGGGGTCGATGTGCGGGTATTCGGGAAATACTCCATATGGTAGTACGCCGATGAAAGGATGCCGCGCCGCAATTGGCCACCGCGCGCTGGCGAGTTGAGCTCCTCCATCGCTGCGATCCACCCGGAGATATCGTCCATCGTATCGGCATTCTCAAACATCGGGGCCAACATCGCCGCTTCCTGTAACCACTCTGCGGCAACCTCACATTGGTGCGTATGCAGCTGCCGCTTGTCCCATTCGGTGAGACCCCACGCGGCCAGCAGGATGCCGGGTATCAGCGCAATGATGATGAAGGTGTAGATATCCCAACTGATGGATTTGATCACGCGGAACGATCCCCAACTATGCATTCGATGTTGCAGCCACCGGCAATCGTTCGGCCAACAACTCCATGATATGTCGAACAACGATCTTGCGTCCTTCCGCATCAATGCCACCACGTAGGTGCATGATGCAGCCCTGGTTATCAGTGACGATGATCCGGGTGCCAGTACCTGCAGCCGCATCGAGTTTGCGATCCATCAGACGCTGCGCCACGCGGGGTTGTTCGATGCTGAACGAACCGCCGAATCCGCAGCAGAGCTTTTCGGGGAGTTCGACGATGGTGTCACCCATCACCTCCTCGATCAGGTAGCGGGGCTCAGCCAGCAGCCCAAGGGCATTCAGTCCCTGGCAGCTGTCGTGATAGGTCACCTCCCTTGGAGTCGAGCCGGCAAGTACGCCTGGCTGCAGCCGCGCGACATTGACCAGGAAGCTCGTCGTGTCCATCACTTTGGCAGCCAGCGCTTCCGCCCGAGGTAAGGTGGCGGAATCGTCGCGGAAGAGGTGCAGGTAATCCTGGGCCATCATCGCCACACAACTGGCGCTGGGGGAGAGGATCGCATCAACATTCAGCGACTCCAGCTGGCCAAGGGTGCGCAGGGCCAGCGCCTGGGCATCATTCACATCGCCAGAGTTGAAAGGGATGAGTCCACAGCAATGCAGGCCAGGCGGATTGACCACCGTTACACCGAGGGCGTTGAGCACTGCAATGGTGGCCCGCCCCTGTTCGGGATAAATGCGGTCGGTCATGCAGCCAGGGAAGAGGGCAACCGTCATGCCGGCCGCTGCGTTCACGATCAACGGTGTCGGGGAGGAGATAGCACCTACCTGCGACGACAGCCGATGATCGGCAAGCGCCGGGAAGCTGCGCCAGGAAGTTTGTTTGCCAATGATGGGCGCCTTTCGCAAGCGGATGTAGCCCGATCGGCGCACAATTGGCTTCTGTAGCTTGCTGCCGATTTTCATCAGCAGATTGGTCAGGTTGGGTTGGGCATACGCCTTCAGGATCACGCGCTTGGCGCGTTTCATCCCCAGTTCTTTCACCACCATCGCCCGCACATCAAGGATCTGGCGTGGCAAGGGAATCTCCACCGGGCAAACGATCTCGCAGGCATTGCAGCTCAGGCAGAGGCTTTGGGCACCGGCGATATCCTCCAGCGAATGCAGGAACGGCGTTACCACCAGTCCAATCGCGCCGCTGTAAACGTGGCCGAAAACATGGCCACCTACCTCGCGGTAGGGCGGGCAGACATTTGCACAGGCCGCGCAGCGAATGCAGTTCAGCGCTTCGCGGAACTCGGGCAGGTCACGCATGGTTCGGCGGCCGTTATCAAGCAGGACAATGTGTTGCTCATGACCGGGTGTGGGCCCCTGGATGAATGTGGTGTAGGAGGTAATGCGTTGGCTGGTGGCGTTGCGCGCCAGCAACCGCACCTGAGTCATGGCATCTTCATAGGTTGGCACCAACTTCTCGATCCCGGCCAGAACCACATGCACCGGCGGAATCGACGAGGTAAGGCGGCCATTGCCCTCATTGGTGACCATCATCACCGTGCCGGATTCGGCAATAAGCGCATTCGCACCGGTAATGCCCATGCCTGCACGGAAGAACACATCACGAATCTCGTCCCTGGCAACGCGAACCTGTTCGCCGACATCCTCGCGCGAGATCTCGCGACCAAAGTATTCGGTGAACACATCACCTACTTGCTGGCGGCTGAGGTGGATTGCCGGCATCACCATATGGCTGGGACGTTCATGCCGCAATTGCACAATCCATTCGCCAAGGTCAGTCTCAACGGCTTCGATACCGTCGTCGGCGAGGGCATCGTTGAGGAATATTTCCTCACTCACCATGGATTTCGATTTTGCTACCAGACGCACGTGGTGGTGACGGGCAATCTCGCGAATGATGCGATTGGCATCATCGGCCGTGGTGGCAACATGAACAATGGCGCCCGAACGCTCGGCTGCGGCGATGAATTGTTCGAGATACTCATCGAGATGATCGATCGCCTCGGTCTTGGCAGCTTTCATCTTTTCGCGTTGTTCGCCGAAATCGACCTGCTGGAAGGCAGCATCGCGGGTGGTTCGCCAACTGGTTTGAAAATTGCTCAGACTGGTGCTCTGCTGGGTATCTTCCAGCGCCCGGCTGTAAAGTTCGGTGAAGGATACGGGTACGTGGGCCATGGCGTTTCCTCGATGGTTGTCTACAGCGTCGCGCCCAGGATCCAGGGATTGAACTCTTCTTCGCCGATGCCGTCAGCCTCGCTTTTGGTATGCTCCCCACTGGCGGTGCGCAGGATATGCTCGAAAATCTCCGCACCCATGGCTTCGAGGCTGATACCGTCCAGCATTTTGCCAGCGTTGATATCCATGTCTGGTTCCTGCCTGGCAAACAGCACGGAATTGGTGGCGATCTTGAGGCTCGGGGCCGGTTTGAACCCAAACGCCGAACCGCGACCGGTCGTGAACACCACCATATTGCACCCTCCCGCAACCTGGCCAGTGACGCTCACCGGATCGAACCCTGGTGTATCCATATGCAGGAACCCACGTTTGCTGATGCGCTCGGCATAGTCAATCACATCGACCATGGGTGTTGTGCCAGCCTTGGCGATCGCGCCGAGACTCTTCTCGTAAATCGTGGTCAGCCCACCCAGCTTGTTGCCCGGGCTGGGATTGTTATCAATCTCGGCACCCCACATCGAGGTGTATTCCTCCCACCAGTGAATCTTGTTGACCAGTTTCTGTCCGACTTCTTCACTCACAGCACGGCGGGTGAGGAGATGCTCGCCGCCGTACACCTCGCTGGTTTCGCCGAGAACCACGGTTCCACCCTGTCGCACAATCAAGTCAGCCGCCTGGCCAAGCGCCGGATTGGCGGTCACCCCGCTCCAGCCATCGGATCCACCACATTGCAGCCCAATCACCAGTTCGCTGGCAGGCACTTCCTCCCGCTGGAAGGCATTCACAATCGGCAACAGGCGCTCCACGGCGGCAATGCCAGCCTCAACTGACTTGCGATATCCGCCG